>JBDRSI010000316.1:0-2290 GCA_043825055.1 Verrucomicrobiota bacterium | reverse complement strand
CCTCAGACGAGAACGAATAACTTGCTGATGAAGATGGGCCGTAATCATGATGGAACTGTTCTCATTCGGTTTCAGGGCATTAATCGAGGATACAGGAATGACATGTTTGCGTGTATATAAGTGATAACCATGATAATCCGTGTTGTCGTCCAAAACGGCTTCAATCGGAATGGAATCATTGATTGCGCCAAGGAAAGCCACGGCATGCCATGTGGCGCCGTACAGATAGTGCCGTCCGGGTTGACGGGCCCACTGTGTTTGAAGCGTTGCGGCCTTGGCCTGCAACCGTTGGACCAGCGTGTCGAAATCCGAATTGGATGTTGGGGTCGGTGTCGGGGGCGGGAATGCAACACCGTTTGCCAGTGCAAACAGAATGCCCCGGTCATGGCAGTCCATTATGTCTTGTTCTTTAAGGGGCACCAACCCCGCCTGGGTTCCAAGCGCCACGAGGTTGTGGCGATGAAAGTATTGAACATGGGCATTATGAAGTTCGTAAAATGCGGCCTGCGCTTCGATGAATTCAGCGGCAGGTACTTCCAGATAGAGGTGGCCGGAGGATGTTAAAGACTGCCCGATCTCGCGCAACAACTGAAAAGGTTGAGCCAGATGCTCCAATACTTGGCGACAGATGATAAGGTCGGCCTGTCGGGTAATTCTGGATGAAGAAAAGGGTTCGTTAAATAACTCGATATTTCTTTCTGGCACAGCTGTTTTTGTCAGTCCAACGCTGGGTTCAAATACTTGCACCGTCTTTGCCGCCGAAGCCAGGATTCTGGCCAGATGGCCGGTGCCGGCGCCCACTTCGATGACGTGCTTTCCTTGAATATGTTCCATGCCAATCCATGTGAGCACGTCAGCCAGTCGCGTTATCATTGAAGGATGCACCGGCTTATTGCTGAGTACGGGGCCGGTATACATTCGGGACCATAAATGCGGTTCGTAGCTTTTATTAAAGAGATGGGCACAGCCAACACAACGGACGATTTGAAGTGGTGCAAAATAATCCGACGGGAGTGGTTTCGAAGATTCGACCAGTTGCAACAAAGGACTTTGTGGCAAAGTCCAAATCTTGCGAAAAGATGTTTCCCGACAAACTGGGCACTCGGCGATCATGGTTCCTTTCCTTCGAGTCGAGCCGATCAAGGCGGGGCGGGTTTTACAACACGCCGACAAAAGGGCGCTCAGCCTTATAGGTGATGTAGGACCGGCCCCACCAACCGATATCCAGATGCCGAACAAAATTCCACCGGCTTTTCTTCTGATATTCCAAAAACGCGCGGCTAACCCCTTTGAGCGGATTGCCTTTATATCCGGCGAACAGATCATCGATGTAAATCAGGGATCCTTCCTGAAGCAGGGGATCAATGAAACGAAATACTGGGACGGCCGATTCGTATAGATCGCAGTCGATTGTGACCAGGGCAATCCGGCTACAATGGCTTAGCAGCCGCTTTTCCAAGGCCGTTGTCAATTTTGTGTTGTAAAATCCTTTGAATATCCGGATTCGGTCCAGATAAATGCCGTGTTGTCGGACAAGTCGCAGAAAATCTCTTTCGGACGTGAATAGGTTTCCCCGGGTCCAGCCTGACATGTGGGATTTAGTCTTTGCCGGGGGAAGCCCTTCGAAGCTGTCAAACGCGAAGAACCGCATTGAATCCATGAAATGGCGACGGGCTTCGGTCAGTGCCATCCGGAACGTGCGCACGCGGTGACAGCCGTATTCAAAATAATCACCTTGTATGCCTAAACATTCGAGGTAATCGAAAGCTCGGCGATAGAATAATGCCTTTTCAATCTGCCGGCTGGTTTGATTATGCCGGATTAAATCCTCGTGTGTCCACGCAGTGAAATTTTGCTCCGTTTCGAGCTTGACCCAAGGTTCGGAATCAGTGCCTTTGATCGGTGCGGGACATGGAGTTGCGCGTTTCATGGTGTTTTCCTTAGCTCGTTTTATGTTCATTTTACAGAACAATAACAGTTTGGATTAAGCCTTCGGCCGCGATAACGCCGTGCATGAAGCCAATTAGCAACTTCCTTCGAGGTAATTCCTCTTCACTTGGATGTCAATATCCAATGCGGGCTATGCCCGCAACCCAATTATGTTCTCTCACGGCAGTGTGGCGAATTAGGTTCGCACAAGGCGGCGGCGCTCTTGGGCCGTCTGCGGATTTGCCGCGCTCGCATGGAGTTAAGTCCAATGCTTCGCGCGGTGCACCCACATCCAGCCCAAGCTTGCCTTGCTTTTGCGAATCCGCCTCCGGCGGAAACCAAATTCGCCACACGGTTGCAT
>JBDRSI010000315.1:0-4652 GCA_043825055.1 Verrucomicrobiota bacterium | reverse complement strand
TTCTGGCCTATCTGGACGCCGAAAAAAACAAGCAAAAACCGCCCAAGGCCGATCCGGATGACGAGCGGTTTGACGCACTTGCCGGAGCAGATGACGACATGGATGACGAAGAGGATAACAGTCCGGACATCGAATTCTCGTCACCCGCGACTAAAAAAGATGATCCAGTCCGAAAACATCTGGAGGGACTGTCCAAGAATGAACTGGTGAACTTTCTGCTGGAGGGCAGGAACACTCCGGAGTTGCGCAAACAGCTTTCCGATCGGGCCGAATTAAAAGAAGGCAATGTTGCCAAAATGATTGCAACTACCCGCAGGGACATTGATAAAGCTTCGCGGGAGCCGGGCTGGACAAACCACTGGCGAGACGAGAGCAATATCCCCGATTATTCACGAGTCAAACAGCGGCTGGAAAATATGCTGGCCGCCGGGCAGGCGGATGCCGTGGTGGAACTGGGCGCATATTTAATGAAGCGAGGAATTCAGCAGGTTGAGCAGTCGAATGACGAGGGCGAGACCGGCACGGAGATTGCCGAATGTATGGAGGTGGTTTTTAAAGCAGTCATGCAATCAAATCTTTCGGTTCCGCAACGCCTGTTGTGGGAAATTAACATGTGTCTTCAAGACGATTACTGCATTCTGGATGGGCTTAAAGGCCCTCTGGAGAAAGGCGCCCAATGCGCTAAAGAAGACTGGGGCCAGGTTGCGGATGTGATGGCCGCTCGGTTGGCGAAAATGCCGGAGTGTCCGGCCGGCGCACGCAACGATTTTTCTTCAAAGTATGACCGGGAACGGATTATGCGCTGGCTGTTACACGCGCTGGAATATGCAGGCCGCGACGATGAAATGATTCCGATTCTGGAGCGCGAAACGGCCCGGACACAGTGCTATGTGGAATTGATGAAAAAGCTGGTTGAATCCGGCCAAACGGAAAAGGCGCGAGAGTGGGCAAGGAAGGGATTTGTTGAGACACTGGAACACGCGCCGGGCATAGCCTGGCAGTTGGAGGAAAAACTGCGCGAACTGGCTGTCCGCGCAAAAAATTATCCGCTGGCGGCCGCTTATCGCACCATGGAGTTTTTTAACAAAACAGACTTGCAGAGCTATTCCAAACTCCAGGAAGTGGCAATCAAGGCGGATGTGTGGGACAAGATCCGGGGACCAATTCTGAATTATCTGGAGACCGGCCGGCGGCCGGACACCGCGGCGGGCGCTCTCGAACATTCCGTTCAACGAAAACGGAAACAGTCCGCCGAAGCGTTTCCGGATGGTTCGGCGCAGAATATATGGCCGTTGCCTTTGCCGGAGTTGCCGCCGGTCAAGAAAGACACACGGTGGACTCGCTTCCCGGACATTTCTACGTTGATAGACATCGCCATTAAAGAGAGTCGGCATGACGACGCACTGCGATGGTATCGCAAGAATCAGCAACTTGACGCTTATGGCGGCGATCAGAAAGGCATGGAAGTAGCGCATGCAGTCTCAAAGACCCATCCGGCTGACGCGATAGACATCTGGAAAAAACTGGTTTCCAGAGCAACTACACATGCCAACATTTCCTCATATCAAACGGCCGGTGGTTATCTGAAGCAGATGCGGGGCATATATGAGCAGACAAACCGAACAGCAGAATGGAACGCTTATCTGGCCGACCTGCGCCAGCAAAATGGCCGCCGCCCGCGCATGCTTGACGTGTTGAATTCGCTGGAAGGACGTCGAACTCCAATTGTGAGGCGATAGCTGAGGGAAAGGGGTCGTCCGCAATACGCTCAGAAAAGCTTTCAACCGGGAAAACAGGAAAATAATGGCGGACACGTCGGCGCTGGAGCGAAAGATTGATGAGCAGTTTTATCGGCTGTATGGGCTAACGGAGGAGGAGATTCGGATTGTGGAGGGAAAGACATGAGCGGGCGGTTTCTCTATGTTTTTCTGGATGAAGCGGGTAATTTTGATTTTTCTCCCGGGGGTACAAAGTATTTCATACTGAGCGCCATTTCCAAGGAACGACCATTCCGTGCATACCAAGAAATGACCGAACTCAAGTACAACCTTGTAGAAAGGGGCAAAGACATCGAATACTTCCATGCCTCGGAGGATGCGCAGTCGGTGCGAAATGAAGTATTCGCCATCATTCAGCGCAATCTCGGTGGCGTTCGGGTGGATTCACTGGTGGTCGAAAAGCGCAAGATTGGCCCCGCGATGCGGCCGGAAGAACAATTCTACCCACGCATAATCGGTTACCTGCTCCGATATGTGCTCAATGGTTATCTACTGAACCAATATCGGGAAGTGATCGTGTTCACCGATCAGATCCCGGTGAAGAAGAAGCGGCGCGCCATCGAGAAGGCGGCCAAGGTGACCTTGGCGGAAATGCTACCCAAGACCGCACGTTATCGCCTTCTGCATCATGACTCCAAGTCCAACATGGACTTGCAGATTGTGGACTACTGCAATTGGGCGATCTACCGGAAATGGGATGCGCAAGACGAGCGGTCCTATCAACTGATCCGGCCTGTGATCGTCAGTGAGTTCGATTTCTGCCTGACAGGTACGACACTATACTATTGACGAACATGCACTTACAGCAGAAAAAGACCACCCCGGCTACTCTTGCGAGAGAGCCCCATGGGCTCTTGTCACCGGGGTGGGACCTTTTCAATTGATTTATGTCACGACAATAGACGGAATTACGACGGATGTCAACAGAGGATTTTCATTTTTTTCATGATCGGTTCTCGCCGTCAAGAAAGCCGATCCTTCGGCGGACATGTCGGCGTTGGAGCGGGAAATTGACGAGCGGGTTTATCGGCTGTATGGGCTGACGGAAGAGGAAATCCGGATTGTGGAGGGAGCATGAGTCCCGAGGGTCAGGCCTGCGAATAGCAAATAAGCCAGTTTAGCATGCGGCAAAGTTCAAGGTTGTGACCAGATCCGTTGCGGCATAGCCGCCGGAGGAGATCAAGATTGTGGAGGGGGCCAGCGCATGATGCCGAAATCCAAATCGGAAATCATTCTTTACCAGACGGAGGACAACCGGACGCGCATCGAGGTGCGGCTGGAGAACGAATCGGTCTGGCTGACGCAGGCGCAGATGGCCGAGTTGTTTCAGACCACTCAGCAAAACATCAGCCTGCACCTCCTAAACCTCTACGAAGAGGGCGAATTGCAGCCGGAAGCAACTCACAAGGAATGCTTGTCAGTTCGCCGGGAGGGGAACCGCGACGTCCAGCGCCGGATCGACTTCTACAACCTCGATGTGATCATTTCCGTGGGCTACCGGGTGAAGTCGCACCGGGGCACACAGTTCCGCCAGTGGGCCACGCAACGGTTGCGGGAATACATCGTGAAGGGGTTTACGCTGGACGATGAGCGGCTGAAGCAGGGCGGTACGAAAAACGAGTATTTCGACGAACTGCTCCAGCGCATCCGGGAAATCCGCCTGGCGGAGCGGAATTTCTATCGGAAGATTTGCGATATTTACCAGACAAGCGTGGATTACGATCCGAGCGCGGAGATGACGCAGTTATTCTTTCAAACGGTGCAAAACAAGATGCACTGGGCCATTCATGGGCAGACCGCCGCAGAGGTAATTCACCGGCGGGCCAATGCCGCGCAGTCACACATGGGGCTGACCTCGTGGAAAGGCGCAAAGCCGCGCAAGCCGGATGTGGCCAGCGTCCGAATATGTAGCGTCCCATTCCCTGCGCGGGGAATTTGCTTGCCGGAATAAGAGGAATCCTTAACAATACCTTCGTTCGATGTAACTATCCCACTGATTACAGGCATGATGGTACGGATAACAGATGGGCGGTCGGACCATTATCAGTGTAATCCGTGATATCCGTGGTAAAAATATCTTCGGATATGATACCTGATCGCCAGGCGTGTCATATGAAAAAACGAATCAATCTCAAGGGGCGCAGTCTGCTGAAGATCTCCGATCTATCGGATGACGAGCTGATCTACCTGCTGGATTTGGCGGACCGCCTGAAGCGCAAAAAGAAACGGGGAATACGCGGCAATCTCCTGGCACGGAAAAATATCGCGCTGATTTTTGAAAAGGCATCCACCCGAACGCGCTCAGCCTTCGCCGTAGCCGCCGTGGACGAAGGGGGGAGCGTGGAATTTCTGGGCCACCATGACATTCATTTGGGTAAGAAGGAATCCATCAAGGATACCGCCCGCGTGCTGGGCCGCATGTTCGACGCCATCCAGTTCCGGGGCTACAAGCAGGCAACAGCGGAAATCCTGGCGCAATATGCCGGCGTACCGGTCTGGAATGGGCTGACGGACGACGCTCATCCCACGCAGGCGCTGGCGGACCTGATGACCATCCGCGAATATTTTCACCGCCTGAAAGGCCTCAAGGTGGTCTATATGGGCGACGGCCGCAACAACGTGTGCCTTTCCCTCATGATGGGGTGCGCCAAGGCAGGCGCCCATTTCGTGGATTGCACGCCCCGGGAACTTGCGCCCGCCCAGGCATGTCTGGACGAAGTTTTCGCCGTAGCACGCCGGAACTCCGGCACGGTAACGGTGGAGCCGGATCCAGCCAGGGCCGTGGCCGGCGCCCAGGTTATTTACACGGACGTCTGGGTCTCCATGGGCGAGGAATCTAAATTTGACGAGCGACTGCGGCTCCTGAAACCATAC
>JBDRSI010000314.1:0-2123 GCA_043825055.1 Verrucomicrobiota bacterium | reverse complement strand
GATTAACCGCATAAAAATTAAAAGCTTTCATGCGCGGGGAGTTTAGCATGTCCGGACATGATAACAACAGAAAAATATGGCGGGACAAATTTGGAAGGACGCATGGCACTTCTGCGGGGCGCATGTTAGTTCCGTAGGGCTGTTCAGAGCAGTCAATGGCGCGACGCAAGGTCGCGCCCTACGGAGACCGTCGTAGGGCCTCAGCTTGCTGAGGCCATTTTAGAGATTTAACCCACCCTGCGCTTTGGCCCCAAATTTTTGCACCTTAATCCGAGGCTATTCCCGTTCTCATTTTCTAAAATCAGACAGGCCTGCGCCAGGCAAGAATAACCCGCCACGTCTTAAAAAGAATACCCCACCATAAGTCGTGGGGCGGCTTATGACTTTTCCCATTAAATCAGGTGGAACGCACGGTTCCTTGATTAATTATGTTGGGAATAATCTCAACCCACATCACGAACCAGGCAGGGTATTACTTTGTTTCGTCCGCTTTTCAAAGAACATTTCAATCAGGCCACTCTTGCAATTAATTATTAAGCATTTTTCAAGCCAAAATGGCGCGCCGCAAGGTCGCGCCCTACGACGGCAACGGTAGGGCCTCAGCTTGCTGAGGCCATTATTTCCCGCCCCCGTAACTGACCCTACGGGTTATTTGTTTTTTTGCGTTTCTATTTGACATTTGGCATTTTCTCACCGATAAACACCGCTTACGTTTTGCCCAATGAAGAAAGCGAACACCATGCAACGGATGGAAATTCAGGCCCCGGCAAAAATCAACCTGTTCCTGGATATTCTCGGGAAAAGGCCGGATGGCTATCATAACATCAAAAGCATAGTCCTGCCGGTTTCCGTATATGACCGGGTTGTGCTGGAAAACCGTCGCGACGGCATTGAAACCGTAGCGGCCCGCGACATCCAGTTGCCGGGCATCCCTTGGACCATGAGCTTGTGCCGGTCGGAGGACAACCTGACCACACGCGCCGCCCGCTTGCTGAAAGAAGTTACCGGCCACCCTGGCGGCGTCCGGATCGTTCTGGAAAAGAGCATTCCCATCGGCGCCGGCCTGGGCGGCGGCAGTTCGGACGCCGCGGCAGTTCTAAAGGGCCTGAACACGCTCTGGAAAACCGGCCTTTCCCAGGATCGCCTGATATCGCTGGGCACACGCCTGGGCTGTGACATTCCCGCCCTCATTCACGGCGGAAGCCTGTGCATGGAAGGCGTGGGCGAGCAGCTTACACCCATTCGCCGCCACACGCAGAATCCCTTGTGGTTACTCCTGGTATATCCGGGACTCGCCGTTTCCACCACCGACATCTATGCGCGGTATAAGACCGGCTTGACATCCACACCGCCGGCGGATAAGTTCCACCAGGTTGTTTCCGGATTGGAACAGGGCGTGCCGGCACAGGTCGCCGCCGGCCTTTACAATGCGCTCCAGGCAACGGTATTCCAGAAATACCCGCTCCTGGAGCTGATTAAAAATAAACTTGCTGCTGCCGGCGCTCTCAGTGTACAGTTAACGGGTTCGGGCTCAACCCTGTACGCGCTGGTTCAGGATGCAGATCAGGGTTTTGCTTTGGGTAGGCGTCTGCGTAAATCCATCGGATGCCCGGCATGGACGTGTGTGGCGCAGGCAATTTGACTTATCTCCGATATCAAATGACATCCGGCGGGCGCTCGTATTATTGATTTTGTGTCGGTCTGCCCGATGGTGTAATGGCAGCACACGGCCCTTTGGAGGCCAGAGTCTAGGTTCGAATCCTGGTCGGGCAATACCGCCGGAAGGAAATTATGTTAAAAATTTTTACTGGTAGCGCCAATCCGGCCTTAGCCGAGGGCATCGCCCGCAATCTGGGAGTTGCGCTTGGCCATATCGAAATCAACCGGTTTCCCGACGGCGAAATCGCGGTAAAAATTGATGATAACATTCGCGGCAAAGATGTATTTATCATTCAGCCCACCTGCTATCCACCGAACGAGCATGTCATGGAACTCCTGATCGTGATTGACGCCATGCGGCGCGCTTCGGCGGCGCGCATCACGGCGGTCATGCCCTTTTACGGGTATGCGCGCCAGGACCGCAAGGACCAGCCGCGCGTGCCGATCACGGCCAAGCTCGTGGC
>JBDRSI010000313.1:0-4545 GCA_043825055.1 Verrucomicrobiota bacterium | reverse complement strand
CCTTGGTTCCATTTTTCCCACTCTTTTTTGAACCCAAGAGACCACATTACCGACACGAAAGGAACGCGAAATAACTATTTTTTCAAAGGCTGAATCAGAGTGCTTAATGAATCAAGTCAGTTTAGCGTTCCTTTCGCGTGTTTCGCGGGCAAATTCTTGGGATTTCCTTTTGGGCGGCGGGCCATGCGTAGCGCGTGGCAAGCATAGCCCGCATTGGGAGTAAATAAGGCGTGACTTTATCGGGTAAAAAGTCAAAGAACGGCGTTGGTGTGATCATGTGCGATTGCGCCGGGACCCTGTCCAAACGCCTGGATTTTAAGGCGCTGGCAAAAGCTGTTGCCGCGCGCGAAGACGTAGCCGTCGTGCACGTAGCCGCCGTGCAGGTGGCGTCGCGCCTGTGCACTGCCAAAGAATGCCTCCAGGCGGTTAAGGCCGTTACTGCCAAAAAATGCAGCCGGTTGGTTGTGGCGGCCTGTGAGCGCGAGATTTTTGACCCGGCGTTGAACGTGGCGCTCAAGCGCGTTCGTATCAGCGACGGCCTTACGACCACCCTTAATATCCGTGAACAGTGTGCCTGGGTGCATGCCGACCGCGCTGCAGCCACCCGAAAGGCGCAGGCGTTGATTAACGCGGCCGTGGAACGTGCCGCCCTTCTGGAAAAAATTGCCGTAAAACGCGAGCCCATGTGTCGCGACGTCCTGATCCTGGGCGCTGGTATGGCGGCGATGCAAACGGCCTTGAACCTGGCACGGCTGGGCCACAAGGTCACGCTGGCCAGTCGCGCGCCGGATCTGGGTGGGAATGCCACCCGGTTTGCCGAGTTCTTTGGATATCTGGGTGAGGACAGTGCCGAAGCCACGAAAGCATTTAAGCGGGTCGTGGCCGCCACGATGGAAGCGGTCCGCCAAGACCCGGCTATCACCTTTATCGGCAAAGCCGCCCTGCGAGCTTTGAGCGGGGATGTCGGCCGTTTTGTTGTCACGCTGATGACCGGGAAGCAGGTACGGAACGTGACGGCCGGCGCAGTAGTGCTGGCCTGCGGCGAGTTTGAGTCGTTCCCATTTCCGGCAAGCCTCGCCGGGACGGGCGCAGTGATGGATTTAGCGGGGTTGGCGGAGCGGCTACGCGCCAATCAGCGTATGCCGAAATCAGTGGCGATTTTCCTAGACTTGGCCTCAGAGCAGGGGCGGGCCATCAATGCATTGGCGCTGGCCGCCGCCGAAAGGCTGGCCCGCGGAGGGCATTGCCGGGTCATGCTCTTTGCGCGGCATATCCGCGTGGCGGCCTGGGGACTGGAAAATTTATATCGCCGGGCGCGGGAAGCCGGTGTCCTGATCATGCGGTATAAAAAAGAGCCGAAAATCAGCGTCACCGATAACAGAGTTTGTATTGAATACCAGGATATCCAGGCAGGAGCCGTTTTGTCGGAATCCGTGGAAAGCGTCGTCATGGCCGATGCGCGCCTTTGCCCCGGCGACGGGTTGAGTGCGCCGGTAAATCTGATCCGGCGCGGGCCCGGCGGCTCACCGCAGGCGGATTCGACGAGCTCACCGCAGGCGGATAATGTCTGGCTGACGGCGACGCAAGCCAGCCGACCGGGACTTTTTGTGGTTGGGGTGGCGCGCGGCAACAGCGAGTTCCGCGAGGCGCTGAACGACGCCGGCGCGGCCGCCGCCGCGATTCAGGCCTTGCTCGCATCAGGGCACGTGAGCGTGCCCCAGGATGCGCCCACGGTGGATCCTGATAAGTGCGTGTTGTGTCTGACATGCCTGCGGGCGTGTCCGCATGGCGCCATTAGTGTGGATGTGGCCAACAAAACGACAGTTGTTTCGGCGCTGGCCTGCCAGCGTTGTGGATTATGCGCCACGGTATGTCCGGCCGTGGCGATCCAAATGCCGCGCTTTACCGACGAGCAGATGCTGGCTGATATCGGCGCGGAACCGGATGTGACCGTGTTTGCCTGCGAGCATTCCGCCTGGCCGGCGGCCACACTGGCCGGTATTAGCCGAATGGAGTATAGTTCCGCGGTGCGTTTGATCCGTGTGCCCTGCCTGGGAAAAGTTGATGCCCGTCAGGTGCTGAAAGCGTTAGAGCGCGGCGCGAAAAAAGTGGCGCTTCTGGGATGCCATCGCGAAAATTGCCGCTATTTGGTCGGCGCCGATCACGGCGCCAAGCGGGTCGCTCGTCTGTGCGATATGCTGACCAAGGCCGGTGTTGACGGGGCGCGGCTGAAAATAGGGCATATGACCGAGTTTGAGTCCGGCCGGTTCTTGAAGTTTGTGAAGGAATGATTAAAAAAATCATGTAACTGCTCAGGTGCTCCAGAAAGAGACAACCACGAAACACACGAAAAGCACGAAAACAGATGTAAATATCCAAAAGCAAGCAGCCTGTAGCCTGTTTTATTTCTTCCTTTCGTGTATTTCGTGGTTAAAAAATCGGAGGCAAAACTATGACAGCAAAAATCATTGACGGTAAACAAGTGGCCGCCGCGATTCGCGAGGAGTTGAAGGAGGAAGTTCAGAAACTGAGGGCTCGCGGTGTAACGCCCGGCCTGGGCGTCATCCTGGTTGGGGACGATCCGGCGTCCAAATCCTATGTCACGGCCAAGGAACGGGCCTGCGAAGAAGTCGGATTGTTTTCCGACGATAATCGCCTGAGCGCTACGACAACCCAGGCCGAGTTGCTGGCGCGGGTCCGCAAGATGAACGCCGACCCGAAAATTCACGGGATCCTGGTGCAACTACCTTTGCCCAAGCATCTGAACGAGGGCGAGGTGTTGTCGGCCATCAACCCGGATAAAGACGTGGACGGATTTCACCCGATTAACGTCGGGCGGATGGTGCTTGGGCAGAAAGCCTATTTGCCCTGCACTCCGCATGGCGTGGTTCAACTGCTTGTGCGTAGCGGCGTCAAGCTGAAGGGCGCGCACGTGGTTGTGGTCGGCCGGAGCAACATCGTCGGCAAGCCGCTGGCCAACATGCTCCTCCAGAAGAATGAGCAGGCCAATGCCACGGTTACGATTTGCCACACCGGCACGAAGGATATCAGCTATTTCACGCGCCAGGCGGATATCGTGGTGGCCGCCGCCGGGCATCCCAACACGATTACGGCTGATATGATCAAACCGGGGGCAGTGGTGATTGATGTGGGGGTCAACCGCGTGGAGGACGCCTCCAAGAAGGCCGGTTATCGCCTGGTGGGCGATGTGGATTTTGAGGCTGTCAAGGAAAAGGCCGGCCTGATTACGCCGGTCCCCGGCGGCGTGGGGCCCATGACCATTACGATGCTGTTGTTTAACACCGTGGAATCGGCGAAGCGGACGGCGGGTTAATGCAGAATGAAGAATGCAGAATAAAGAATTAGCCAAACATATTTAAAAATTTGACCCATGTTATACGTTTGTCATTCCCGCGAAGGCGGGAATCCAGCTCGCCGTCGCGAAGCGCTATGGCGGAGCGCGGTCCGGCTTTTCTGGATTCCCATTTTCATGGGAATGACAAACGCTCAGACGGTCGTGCCTAAAATGTTCAACATAAAACGAATAGATTCTACGAAGTAGAATCTAAGAACCAAGAACCAAGAACGAAGAACGAGGAACGACGAATTATTAACGAGCTTAATTCATGATTATTGCCGAACAAAAACCAATGGATGAAATTTTGGGGTTTCTCCAGGGCCACCGCAAGGTGCTGGTGCTGGGCTGTGGAACCTGCGTCACGATATGCCTGGCCGGCGGCGAGCGCGAAGTGGCCACCCTGGCGTCGGTCCTGCGTCTGGGTGGAAAGATCGAGGCGCTGGAGCAGACCATCGAGCGCCAGTGCGATGCCGAGTTTTTCGAGTCCGTGCGCGATGCGGCGGCTTCTTGCGACGCCATTCTCTCGCTGGCCTGCGGGGTGGGGGTTCAGCTGGCGGCGCGGCTCTTCGGCGACAAGCCGGTGTATCCGGCGCTGAATACAAAATTCATGGGCACGAACGAAGCCGCCGGCAAATGGGCGGAAAACTGCCTGGCCTGCGGCGATTGCCAGCTCGGCGTGTTTGGCGGTATCTGCCCGGTGACCCGGTGCTCCAAGTCACTTTCCAACGGGCCCTGCGGCGGCTCCGAGGACGGCATGTGCGAGGTGGACCCGGAAAACATCGAATGCGGCTGGCAATTGATTTATGACCGGCTGAAAGCCCTGGGCAAACTGGATGTATTGACGGGCGTGGCGGCGCCGCGGGATTGGTCAAAGACCCATTGCGGCGGACCGCGACGGCTGACGCGGGAAGACGTGGCGCAAGGGGAAGAAATGCAGAATGTAGAATGAAGAATGAAGAATGAAGAATGCAGAATGCAGAATGCAGAATGCAGAAATTAGCGGCTTGTCTACTCGAAACCGCGATAAAAAACAAGAAAATATGATATAGCCCGCGAAACACGGGCATGTGGTCTGTCAAGTTGTTTGAGTAAGAATTATTAATGTTTTTTCTTCGAACTCTTTCAGAGACTTGTAACCCATCAATCGAATGCGCACGAGACCGATTTCACAAGCGATTTTATGCATC
>JBDRSI010000312.1:0-7223 GCA_043825055.1 Verrucomicrobiota bacterium | reverse complement strand
CTTTACTCCGCCTGCAGACGGATATTGATTGCGGAGCATCGCTGGCTGACATGCAGGCGCGGCCGCCGGATGCGTGCCGCCTGTTGGCGTTCTATGAGGAAATGGAGTTTCATACGCTGGCCAAAGCCCTGCGCGAACCCACGCTGTTCTGAACCCCGAACACCGAACACTTGCGTAACTGCCCCATCCATGATTACCCGGTATATTAAAATCCTGCTGGCCGTGCTGGGACTGGTCGCACTGTTTGCCGCTGGGCTGGCCATCCGGCGCGTGGTGCTTTCTGCCCAGTTCGAGCAGTATGGCCGGCCCTTGCCGTTCAACCTGGAAAGCGCGTTGGAATTCCGGTACGTCCGTATGCTTTTTGAAACCGGGCACATCCCCCGCCTGGATAAAGCCGTCCAGGCGCCGGAAGGCGTCGTGGTGCGCGCGACCTATACCCTGGGCGCGGAATATGTCTATGCCGCGGCGGCCCGCCTGTTTCCCAAAACTCTTCCGCTGGATGAGCGCGTGCGCTGGATCGCCGCCGCCTGGTTCTGCCTGGGCATTCCATTGATGAGCCTGTGGCTGTGGGCGTGGACGCGTTCCGTCTGGGCGGCGGGGCTGGCCGGCGCGTATTATGCCGTGGCGCTGGCCGCCGTCATGCGCTCCACCGGCCAGGAACTCCAGCATGAAAATTTTGCGTTGCCGTTCCTTATCGCTCACTGGGCCCTGGGCGCGTTGGCGAGCCGGACCAAAGGGCGCGCCGCATTTTTTATTGTGTCCCTGTTTTCCGCCTTAATGCTTGCGTGCGCCGTGTCGGCCTGGGATTTGATTCAGTATTACGTCATCCTCTGGGGGATTTGGTCTTACGTCCGGTTCGTGGCCGGAAGGTATTTCCGTGACGCCAAAGCGTGCCTGGCGTGGTGGCTGATTTTACTGGCGCTGGCCGGCGCCGGAGCGCTGAACCCCTACCTGCGCGCGCACGCGTTTGCGGGTTCGTTTGCCATGTTGTTGGCCTATGGCGTGGCGCTGGGCCTGCTCGTCGAGCGGTTGTTCCCCCTCTTCCGGCGACTTGTAGCCGCGCCCGTGAGGGCGTGGATTCCTCCGGCGGCCACGGGCTCACGCCCGCGGCTACATTTCCGGCGGACTGTCGTGCTGGCGCTGATTGCCCTGTTGCCGCTTATCGTGGGTGCGCTCTGGATCCAGCAATACGGTGAAACATACAGCCATTTTATCGAACTGCTCTGGGCCAAACTCCGGTTCCTTAACCAGAAGCCCTCCGATCCCGCGCTCCTGACTTTTGACCAGCGCATACTCTGGACGGCGCCCTTAAATTCCGCGACTTTGCTGTTGACAGCCACCCTGTTTCCTGTAACACTCTGTCTGTCTGTATTAGCAGGCGCCATCGCCCTTTTTCATACGCGCGCGCATCCGGATCCCGAAATCAATCAACTACTGAGTTACACGGTCATCTCATTTCTGGCCTTTGTATTTTTCATGCGGTTCCATGTGTTCCTGATCCTGGGGTTTGCCGCTCTGCTCGGATGGTTGGGTTATTGGGTGTCCGTCAAGCGTAGTTTTATCCGCTGGCTGATCATGGTGCTGTTGCTGGCCGGGGTGGGCGTGGAAGCCGCGCATGTTATGAACAACCCCGCGCGCTGGGGCAGTCTGCCGGTCTATTTGAACGAAAAGCGGGAACTCTGCCGATGGCTGCGCTCCAATACGGCCGGCGAGCGGGTGCTGGCCAATTTTGGATTGAGCTCTTTTTTGCTGACCTATGCAAATTGCCCCATCGTTCTGCACCCTAAATTCGAAGCGCCAGGCATCCGGGAACGGGTGCGCGCCTACGGGGAAGCGCTATTCAAATCCAACGAGGAGGGTTTTCGCGCGTGGATGGAACCTTTTGGCGTCCCGTATTACGTGTATGCGCTGGGTGAGTTTGCCGATATTCAGCCGGAATCCCAAATGCGGTATTGCGTGAACGCGTTGAATCCGCCGCCGTCGGCCGCCGCGCGGCTGTTTGAAAAACGCCCCGAACAGGGCCGCTATTTCCGGTTTTTGTGGGGGAATGCCAAGTACCGTGTGTTCCGCGTCATCACGCGCGCGGATGAGCAAACCGCCGGGCGCTTGGCGGCGGAGGCCGTGCAAGCCTTGCGCCAGGGCCGCAGGCCGGATGCGGAAAACAAGGCGACGCAGGCCCTGATGTACGACCCGCAGAATACGAATGCCATGCAGGTGCTCCTGCAGCTGCGTTAATACCTTAAGTATCCGGAACGGCGAAGAAAAACAAGAAGATCAGGCGGCGGAATTAAGCAAAGGGAAACATCACACAGAGTCACGAAGCACACAAAGATAGGATATGCATCAAAAAAAACAGGATTCCAACATCATAAACTTTGTGTCTTTGTGTGAAAAATATCCGAATTCGACCCATTGCTCGGAAGAACATCAATCTTGGGTGGTGGGCGTAGCCCACATTAGATATTGCTAATTTTGCAGGCGGACCCCCGATCATGACAGCCAACGCGTCAGGCATGACAACCGAAGCCCCCGCCGCACCCTGGTTGCGGATTTGTGTCACGGGCGGCATTGCCTGCGGGAAAAGCCTGGTGGGCGCCTGCCTGGAAACGCTTGGTGTTGCGGTCATCGAGGCGGATATGGTTTGCCATGGCCTTATGCGCGCAGGCACGCCGTTGTTTCCGCGGATTGTGGCCGCCTTTGGCCGCGAGATCGTGGCGTCGGATGGCGAGATTGACCGCGCGGTATTGGGGCGGCGCGTGTTCGGCGATGCGGCGGCGCTTGCTTCGCTGAACGCCCTCCTGCATCCGGCGGCGCAAGGTGCCATCGCGGCGTGGGTCCTCGCGCGGCGGGAAGAGGCCCACCTGCGCCAAGGCTTCGGTGGGCAGGCCCGCCTGCAACCAGTTGCAGCGATCAGCGATCAGAAATCAGAAATCATAAATTCCGCTCAGGGGTGGCGCGGTGGCGTGGCGGCCATTATCCCCCTGCTCTACGAGGCGGCCTGGGAGGCGGCTTGGGATCGGGTGATTTGCGTCAGCGCCCCGATTGCTCTGCAACAAAAACGCTTGCGTTCCAAAGGATTTACGGAAAAGGAGGCACACGATCGGATGGCGGCCCAGTGGCCGGTGGAGGAGAAAATGAAACGCGCGGATTATGTGGTTTTTAATGCGGGCACGCAGGTGTGTGCGCAACGGCAAACCGTCCAAGTTATGCAACATATCGGAATACATGTGGAGAACAGCGATGGATGATAAACGGAACATGAATGAAAACAAATCCCGGCGCGCGGGACATTCCCTGCGCCATCCGCGAGGGCGCACAGCAATGTCTAAAATTTACATGGAAAATGGCGCCGTGCCGCCGATCCGGCATGGTCATGATAGTGCTCCGGGCAACGCGCCGGCTGTGAATGCAGAGGTCAGAGATCAGAGGTCAGAGGTCAGCGCCGGGCCGGCGCCCGTAACCGGGCCGGCCGCGGCCCCAGGCGGGCCGAACGGGAACGTATTGAACGGCAACGCGCCAAACAATACCGGCGCGGTCCTGGCGCCCGCGCCGGTTGCATCCGCCGGGCGGGGCAAGGACAAAACCCTGCATCTCTCGGAGCTCCAGCAGAAATCCGTGCCTGAGCTTAACGAACTGGCGGCACGCTACCACCTGGTGGATCTGGGCGCCCTGCGCAAGCACGAGTTGATCTTCGAAATTCTCAAGGCCAATGCCTATCAGCATGGCACGATTTTCGGCAAAGGCGTCATCGAGATTCTGTCGGACGGGTTCGGATTCCTGCGCTCGCCGAATTACAACTACCTGCCATGCCCGGAAGACATTTACGTTTCGCCGTCGCAGATCCGGCGCTTTGCCCTGCGAACCGGCGACACGGTGGAAGGCGAAATCCGCTCGCCCAAGGACAAGGAACGCTTTTTCGCGCTGTTGCGCGTGGACAAGGTGAACGACAGTGATCCTGAAAGGAGCGGGCGCAAGATTCCCTTTGAAAACCTGACGCCGCTTTTCCCCGACCGGCGGTTCATCCTGGAGCGGGAACAGGAAGAAGTGTCCATGCGCGTTATGGATATCTTTACGCCCATCGGCATGGGCCAGCGCGGCGTGATCGTGGCGCCGCCGCGCACCGGTAAAACGGTGCTCCTGCAAAAAATTGCCAACAGTATTTCCAAGAATCATCCTGATGTGTACCTGGTCGTCATGCTGATTGACGAGCGGCCGGAGGAAGTGACCGACATGGAACGGCATACGAGCGCCCACGTGTTGAGCTCCACCTTCGATGAGCCGCCCGAGCGGCACATCCAGGTGGCGGAGATGGTCATCGAGATGGCCAAGCGCATGGTGGAATGCGGGCGGGATGTCGTCATCCTGCTGGACAGCATCACGCGCCTGGCGCGGGCCTACAATACGATGGAACCGCATAGCGGCAAGATCCTGTCCGGCGGCGTGGATTCCAATGCCCTTCTTAAGCCCAAGCGGTTCTTCGGAGCCTCCAGTAACATTGAAGAAGGAGGAAGCCTGACCATCATTGCCACCGCCCTGGTGGACACCGGCAGTCGCATGGACGAGGTGATTTTCGAGGAATTCAAGGGCACGGGCAATATGGAACTGAGCTTGGACCGGCATCTTGTGGACAAACGTGTCTTCCCGGCCATCAATATCGAAAAATCCGGGACGCGCAAAGAGGAGTTGCTCCTGCATCCGGACGAACTGAACAAGACCTGGATTCTGCGCAAGGCCCTGAACGGGGTTCCCCCGGTCGAAACCATGGAACTGGTGATCAGCAAACTGAAAAAGACCAAGAGCAATGCCGAGTTTCTGATGACCATGAAGGAATGAGAAGAAATTTTCCGCCAGAGGCGGAAATGATTTGGTTGTTGAATTATTGAGTGGTTTAGTGATTTAATACCTGCCGGTTTCGCAAACTAACTTGATGTATAGGATGTTACACGCATTCTGGATTCCCGCTTTCGCGGGAATGACAGAATGGGCAGACGTTGTTTGTCATTCCCGACCTGATCGGGAATCCAGGATTTTTGTTGCCGCCTTCGGAGGCCTAATTTAGGGGGTGTGCGTGAAGGTAAAAGTTGAAAAATCAGGGCCGTGCCGTAAAATACTGCATGTGGATGTGCCGGCGGATACCGTGGCAGCGGAATACAAAACTGTAGTTGCCGCGTTTGTTAAAATGGCGCGCGTGCCGGGCTTCCGGCCGGGCCGGGCGCCGCAGGCGCTGGTTGAGCGTCGGTATGCCAAGGAAATTGACGAGGAAGTGCGGGATGCCCTGGTCGGGCGAACATACCCGGAGGCGTTGAAGCAGGCGCCGTTGGACCCCTTGGCCGTTTTGGACTTAAACGTCACGTTGAAACGCAATGAGCCCATGACCTACAAGGTCACGCTGGATGTGCCGCCCGAGTTTAAATTGCCGAAATACAAGGGAATTGGCCTCAAGGAGAACCCGGTTGACGTGTCCGAGGATGCCGTCCAGCAAGCGCTGGATGCGTGGCTCGAGCGCCTGTCGCAATTCGAGGCGGTGGAGGGTCGCGCCGTCCGCAAGGGCGATCTGGTGCAGGTTGATTACGAAGGCCGGTTCGATGGAAAACCCCTGGCCGTACTGGGCAAGCATGTCACCGGCCTGGGGCAGGGCAAGGATTTCTGGGTCATGGCGGATGAAAACGCCTTCCTGCCCGGGTTTGATACGGAGCTCCTGGATCTTTCCGTCGGCGCTCAGAAAGAGATTACGGTCACCTTCCCGGCCGATTTTAAAGTCCAGGAATTGGCCGGCAAGACGGCCGTCTACCAGGTGCAGGTCAAGGCAATCCGCGAGAAACGGCGTCCGATGCTGGATGTGGAACTCTTGAAAAAGGCCGGAGTGGAATCCGAGGTTGCCCTGCGGGGCAAGCTGAAAGAATCATTGCAGGACGAGGCCAAACGCTCCGAAAAGGAACGGCTCAAGGAAGAAATTATCCGGTACCTGCTGGCTAAAACCGCGCTGGATCTGCCCGAAACGCTGGTGCAGGAAGAGGCCCGCAACCTGTTTGCCTCCATGGTCCGTCAGAACTTGACGCGGGGCGTCTCCCGTGAGCAGGTGGAAGAAAAACGGGCGGACCTATTGACGGCGGCGACGAGCACGGCCACGGAAAAAGTCAAGGTTGGGTACATTCTGCACCGTATCGCGGAGGAGGAAAAAATCGCAGTGGAAGATGCGGAGGTGGACCGATCCGTTGAGATCCTTGCCGAGCGCTATCGCATGCCGAGCGCCACGTTGCGTAAAGAATTGGAGGAAAAGAAGGAGCTGGATTCCATCCGGCACCATGTGCGCATTGACAAGACCCTCGATTTTCTGCTGGCCAATGCCAGGCTGAACGAAGAAGGCTTTTTCAGCCGGCTGGTCGGACGCTAACGGAATTTCTGATTGCGGATTTCTGATTGCTGATTGAAGCATGGAAATGCTGATAGATTAGCGAACGAGTTCATAATGCGAATTGCGATGGATCGGATGGTTGGATTAGAGAATTATATTGGTGTTTCTGTCAACAATCATAAATCCAAAATCATAAATCATCAATCAAAAACGGGGGTAATTATGGGCAGTCAGAACCAGATATTAGTGCCGATGGTGGTGGAGCAAACCGGGCGTGGCGAACGCGCCTACGATATCTATTCGCGGTTGTTGAAGGACCGTATCATTTTCCTGGGCACTGCGATTTGTGACGAAGTCAGCAGTTTGATTGTGGCGCAAATGCTGTTTCTCGAGGCCGAAGACGCCAACAAGGACATCAGATTCTATATCAACTCACCGGGTGGCTCGGTGACGGCGGGCATGGCCATTTATGACACCATCCAGCTTGTCAAGTGCGATGTTGCCACCTATTGCGTGGGCCAGGCGGCCAGCATGGGATCCATCCTGCTGGCGGCCGGGACGCCCGGCAAGCGTTTTTCCCTGCCGCATGCGCGAATCATGATGCATCAGCCCTGGGGCGGTGTGCAGGGTGCGGCCTCCGATATCAGCATCCAGGCCCAGGAAATTCTGCGGACACGCGATATTCTTAACGG
This sequence comes from Verrucomicrobiota bacterium, assembly GCA_043825055.1. Classification (GTDB taxonomy): domain Bacteria; phylum Verrucomicrobiota; class Kiritimatiellia; order JAAZAB01; family JAAZAB01; genus VSJD01. The sequence goes on along the minus strand of JBDRSI010000312.1, from coordinate 176 downwards.
TATCCTGGCCAAGCATACCGGCAAGTCGGTTGAGATGGTCACCAAGGATACGGACCGGGATTTCTTCATGTCCGCCGAGGAAGCCAAAAACTACGGCCTGGTGGATGAGGTGCTCGCCGGGCGCGTGAAGAAATGAAGAATGCAGAATGCAGAATGCAGAATGCAGAATGCAGAAT
>JBDRSI010000311.1:0-5214 GCA_043825055.1 Verrucomicrobiota bacterium | reverse complement strand
AGGAATATTCAAATTCTAATGAAGACAAAATAAGTCCGGATTTTCCATCCGTTTTGTTCGTTTTGTTTTAATTGATTGCGTTTCTCTGGAATTTGGAACTTGGAATTTGGAATATTTTAACGTGGTAACACATTCTACTATAGCCGTCGGATGTAGGCCGGCGCTCCGGATTATTCATCGCTGTGGGCCGAGTCAGTTCCGTGGTCCTCCAGGGGCTGGAACATCCGCCACAGGGCCGCCACGCCGGCATAGCCAAACGTGGCCAGGCAGCCGTATAGGAACATTTTCAGCAACTCACTTGGAGGTCCGAGGCCGCTTATCTCATTGGCGCCAGCTTGGGCTTCCGGACCATAATACAGAAGGACCAGCGCGATGGCAATGGAGGGCACCGGCACCACGACGGCCAGGACAAATTTCATGTAGGATGGAAGGGGGGACAGCTGAATCAGGCGCACCAGTCCGGCCGTGGCGACCGTGCCAACGATAAAGGAAGTTCCAAATTTGACCAGATGAGCGTTCATGGATGAAGCTTAAATCCGAAATAGTTTGATTTCAAGCATAACAAAATGCCTCTCTCTGTTCTTGAATAATGCCTGAGGCAATGGTATATCTAAAGGCCACCGGAAAGGAGTTGGATATGAATTTGCAGACGCTGTTTGCCGAACGGATTGGCGGGGCCGCGTTCGGCCTCTCGAATGAAATATACAAGTTTGAAAAAATAAAACGCGCCAAGGCGGCGGCAGCCCTGTCGCACAAGGGCGTGGAATTGCTGGATTTCGGCGTGGGCGAGCCGGACCAGATGGCGCCCGCGGCCATCCGCCGCGCACTGAAGAAAGCCGTGGATGATCCGGCCAACCGCGGCTATGCGGACAACGGCCTGCGTGACTTCAAGGTGGCGGCGGAGCGTTACATGGCGGAATTCTTGGGCGTCACGGACCTGAACCCGGACACGGAAATCGTCCACAGCATCGGCTCAAAGCCGGCCCTGGCTATGTTGCCGCTTTGTTTCATCAATCCCGGCGACGTGGCGCTGGCGACCGTGCCGGGCTATCCGATTCTGGCCACGCATACAAAATACCTAGGCGGACGGGTGGTCAAGGTGCCTTTGCTTAAAAAGAACGGGTTTTATCCGGATCTCGATGCGATTGACGCCGACACCGCGCGGCGCGCAAAATTGTTTTATGTCAATTACCCGAATAATCCCACCGGCGCGGCGCCGTCGGAGGAGTTTTTCGATTCCCTGATTGCGTTTGCCCGGCTCCACAACATCCTGATTGTGCAGGATGCCGCCTATGCCACGCTGGTCTATGGGCGCAAGCCGCTTTCGATCCTCAGCCGGCCGGGCGGCAAGGAAGCGGCCGTGGAATTGCATTCCATGAGCAAGAGTTATAACATGACCGGCTGGCGGCTGGGGTTTGTGGCGGGGTCGGCGCGGGTTGTCCAGGCCTATGCCGAGGTTAAGGACAACATTGATTCGGGTCAGTTCAAGGCCATTCAGTTGGCGGCCTGCGAGGGGATCGCCGACCGGAAGCTGGCGGATCGGATCAACCGGCATTACCAGCGCCGCCTGCGTAAGATGGTGAAGTGCCTGCGCTCCATCGGTTTCGCGACGCGGATGCCGGGCGGCACTTTCTACCTGTATGTGCCGGCGCCGTGCGGCGCGGGCACGACTGCTTTTGCCACGGCGGAAGACGCATCCCAGTTCCTGATCCGGGAGCATTTGATTTCCACCGTGCCGTGGGATGATGCCGGCGCATTCCTCCGGTTTTCGGCCACCTTTGAATCGGCCGGGGACAAGGATGATGACCGTGTCGTAGCCGAGCTGGGTGCGCGTTTGGCCAAGGCGCAGTTGCGATTTTGAGAAAGGATATGTCCTATGAAAGCCATGATGTTGACGGGCCTGCGGGCCATGGCAATGTGCGAGGTGCCTGAGCCGGCGATGACGGCAGATACCGATGTGCTGTTGAAGCTGGCCGTGGTCGGCGTGTGCGGCTCGGATATTCATTATTACACGACGGGCAAAATCGGGAGCCAGGTCGTTCAGTATCCCTTCACGGTCGGCCATGAATGCGCCGCCGTGGTGGAACGGGTAGGGGCGGCCGTGACGCGGGTCAAGACGGGTGATCGGGTGGCCGTAGAACCCGCCATGTCGTGCGGGCAATGCGATCAGTGCCGAAACGGCCGGCTGCATACCTGCCGCCGGTTGAAGTTTCTGGGATGCCCCGGCCAGGCCGAGGGTTGCTTGTCTGAATTCCTCGTGATGCCGCAGGAGTGTTGTTTCCCTATCGAGACCGGTATGACTTTTGAACAGGCGGCGCTCTCGGAGCCGTTGGCCATCGGGTTTTATGCGGTGCGCCGTGCGCTGCCCATGAAAGGCGCCCGCGTTGCCATCCTGGGCGCCGGACCGATTGGCCTGAGCGTGCTGGTGTGCGCGCGGGCGATGGGAGCGCATGCGATCTATGTATCCGATAAAATTGAGGCGCGCCTGGCGGTGGCGAAGGCCGCCGGCGCCACGTGGGTTGGCAACCCGGACCAGGTTGATATCGTCAAAGCAGTCAGCGCCCGCGAGCCGTTACTTCTGGATGCCGTGTTCGAATGCTGCGGGGAACAGTCGGCCATAGACGAGGGAATCGAGCTGGTTCAGCCGGGGGGCAAGCTCATGCTGGTGGGCATTCCGGGGGCAGACCGGGTGTCCTTCGTGATTGACCGTGCGCGCCGCAAGGAGTTGGATATCCGGAATGTGCGCCGGCAGTGTGAATGCCTTCATCCGACCCTGGCCCTGATGGCGCAGGGGTTGTTGAAGGCCGACTTCATGATTACCCACCGGTTCCGGTTTGATCAGGCCAAGGAAGCGTTTGATCTGGTGGCCGCATACCGGGATGGGGTGGTCAAGGCAATGATTCAATTTGAATGATAAAGCATAATGGCAGACGGAAGATATAAAAAAAAACGCCCAACAATAGGCTCTGCCAGAGCGTCTCGTCCAGGCGAGTCAGCAATTAGGTAGTCCGTTTCTCATTGACCATTAACCATTCCACATTGACCATATCTTATCCAGGTCCCCATGCCGTCTGCCACAGAAAAACATACGTCCCGAATCGTCAACCGCAAGGTGCACCGGGATTATACCGTGCTGGAGCGGTTTGAGACCGGCATTGTGTTGCTGGGCACCGAGGTGAAATCCATTCGCGCGGGGCACGCGGATTTAACGGGCGGCTATGCCGTCGTGGAAGGCGATGCCATCGTGCTCCGCGATATACACATCAAACCCTTTGAATTCGGCCACCAGTTCAATCACGAACCGCGCCGACCGCGGCGTTTGCTCCTGCACAAGCATGAAATCAAGCGGCTGGTTGGCAAGGTCACGCTCAAAGGCTGCACGCTGATTCCCTTGACCCTGTATTTTAACCGGCGCGGTAAAATCAAGGTCGAACTCGGCCTTTGCCTGGGCAAGCATACCGTTGACAAGCGCGAAACCATGAAGCGTAAGACGGCCGACCGTGAAGCCGAACGCGCCATGGCCATGCGACGGGAGAAGCGAAAGGATTAGCATTAGAACTGGCTTGCACGTTTAGGGGTCTTAGTCAAAGGGCCGCTGGTCAGTGTTATGGTGGGATTACCTGCGCAGCCGTGGGTCAGATATGAAGACATCTACATTCATTCGTCTTGCTGCCGCCCTGCTGGCGGCGGTGTTTGCGTATATTCTGGGCCACTGGTTCTTTTTCGATTTGCCTTTCACGACGGACGAGAACAGTTACGTGTTCCAAGCTCACAATTTTATAGAGGGGCATGTGGCCCGACGCGTGCCACCTATACCGCAAGCATTTTTACATCCCATGATCATCTGCGATGAACAAGTCGGCTGGCTGTCACGCTACCCGCCGGCTCATTCTCTCTGGCTGGCGCCGGGTGTCCTGCTGGGCAATGCGAGGCTGATGAGCGCTCTGGCGGCCGGATTGAGCGTTTGGCTGATAACCGGCTGTGCCCTGCTGCTCAATATTCCGGCATTGCTGATATGCCTGTTGTTGCTGGCTTCGCCGTACTTCCTGTTTGTGCATGGATCCCTGCTCAGCCATACAAGCGGGATACTGGCGGTCAGCCTCATGCTTTGGGCATATCTGAAGTGGGCGCAGTCGGAACGATGGGGTTACGCTACGGTGGCCGGCTTGGCTTGGAGCCTGTTATTGTTGAATAGAACATATACTGCAGTGCTATTAGCCGTGCCCTTCGGCGCCGATGCGCTCTTGTATGTGCTTCGCCGGCGCACCGGTTTAGCGCTGGTCGGCGCGATGGCGTTCGCACTATGCGCGGCTGTGGGACTTGGCTGCTTTCTTGGATACAATCTATTGACCACGGCCAACCCACTGCTGACGCTTTACGAATACGATGCTCACAGCAATTGCCTGGGCTTTGGCCCGCGTCTTTGTTCGGATGGCGGCACTTACCTGCATATCATTTCCATGGGCTGGGCGTCTTTGGTCGAGAACGTCCTCTTGCTGAACAGATGGTTGTTCGGCTTCAAGGGGTCATTGCTCGTGGCTCTGGGCTTGGCTGCGATCGGCTGGTTGCGCCGCTGGAGCCTGCTCTATCTGGCGGTCGTAGTCTTAATATGCTTCGGCCACATGGCCTTCTGGTATCGGGGCGAAAACAACATCGGGCCATACTATTATTTTGAAGCGTTCCCGTTCCTGGCGCTGATGACCGCGATGGGTCTGACGCGCCTCTGGCGGTGGACGGAAGCGCGAAAGGGTATATGGCGTGTGGCATTTCTGACGGCGGCGGGCGCGGCGGTGATTGCCGCTGCGACCTTCATGGTGCAGGAGAGCCGCCGCATTCAAAGCTCATTGCGGCCGGAGCACGAATTCATCCGGCCTTTGCGTGCGGCGCCCGACAATGCGTTGATCGCCATCGATCCGGATCTGCCGGCGCGCTTGGATATGCTTGCTTTTAATCCTCGCGGGCTTGACAGCCAGCCGCTGATCGTTCGTCCATACAAGGATGCTGTGCAAGTTCTCTTGCGGTATTTAAAAGGCCGGAACGGGTATCGGCTCGACGGGGACGGCGCGCGGGGGTTAGAGGCGATTCATATAACGCCGTTAAACATAGTGTTCGATCCGGCCAAATCATACCGACTAACAGGCGGCGACGAGGTGCAACCGGATGGCAGAGTGGTCCGTACGGCCCGGGCCGGCAGGGATGCGGGCCAGATGTTGG
>JBDRSI010000310.1:0-4226 GCA_043825055.1 Verrucomicrobiota bacterium | reverse complement strand
AGGGGCTACGGTGGGCAGGCTGTCGTCTGTCCTCCGTCGTCCGTCCGCATTCCCCCAGCCACCAATCATGCTCGCTCAGCGGATCGGCATAACACCATTTTCCACTCACATCCACGGGATGTTCGGCCGACGCCACCACGCTGGGCTCACGGAAAAAGCGATCCGCCGTGAGCGCCAGGCCCAGCACCCCATGTTTTTGAAAAGCCTGCCGTGAATATTCCGAACAGTTGGGATACAACGAACAGCGCTCGCCCAGCACCGGGCGAATCTGGCTTCGATAAAACGCGATGGTCCACTGGCCGGGCAGGCCTGCCCAGGAGTCAGACGTTTGTTCAGGCGCCATCCGGCACTCATCAATGATGTCCCGGGTATATAGCGCGCGCAAGGTTCGTACCTGCGGCTTTACTTCGGGATAATCTTTGGCCAATTCCGCATGCTGGTTCAGGAGCAAGGCCAGAGAACAGCCCGCGCGGACGGACAACTCGGTAACCTCCGTTTTGTCAAATACCTGGCGGAACCCGTCAAACGCGCTCCGCCAGTCACCGGCGCGCCACATGGCCCGCGCCCATTCATAGCGCGCGGTCAAGGCTATGGTGGGCGGGACCGCCGGGTCCCCGGCCAAAACACGCAGAGTCTCCCGGCTGTTTAATCCCATCCGCTGTTCGGCCAGCGCTTTTAACAGCCGGGCATCCGGCAAAGCAGGGGATTCCTGCAACTGCCGCCGACATTCCAAGCGGCAGGCCGGCCAATTGCTCTCCGCAAACAGGTCCGCGGCCAAGGCCAATGACGCGGATGTCTGGGCCTGCGCATTAAGCAATAAGCCAAAGGCAAAGAGAACATAGCCACAAAAATGCACAAGATTCACAAACATGATAAATTATTGCTCTTTATTGTGCTTTTTGTGCATTTTTGTGGCAACTTCGAAATTCCGGTTCACTTAGCTTGCGGCTGCTTGGGGATCTCGTCAGTCAGCTTGCTGAAATCATCCACGAAGTCCACCTTCGGAAAAAACGCCGCAGCATCAAAAAGCCCGGCGGTAATCGGCTTGTTGATGACGAGATTATCGAACCGGCGTGTTTCGCGCACTGTATCGGCGCCGAAGTAGGCGGTTCCCTGCTGAAGGCCGGCGAGCCAACACGTGTCCGTGACTTTCCGAAAATCGCTGTATTCAACCTGGGCTGTTAGATTTTTCATTTCCGGCGTTTTGAAAAACTCGATGCGCGCCAGGCGCCCTTCGGAATCGCAGGAAAGGACCACGAATACCCGTTCCCGTGCGTAGCCGCGCCGCACCGGATAGTCGGATGCGCCGTCCAGCGGAGTTTCCGGGACACCTTGCAGACGCAATAAATGCTCCATGGCGCTCCCGGGCACGGACTTCTGCATGATACTCCATTCCCCCTCCAGCTGGGTCAGGGGACAGGAAAAGCCTTTGGCCATGCCCTCCACGTAATAGTAAAATTGCCGGCCATCGGTGATGATGCGCCGCCGAATCGGCGCAATATTTTCGATATGCATCCGGTCCGGCCGCTGGTAATACACCTGACTGAGCAGGGTCGCCGTTTTGCCATTCACCGCGCTGGTTTTACGGACCCGGCAATTGACGGACTCAACCTGGGTATAACTCGAGCAGAGTTTTTCCGCCAAGGTCGGCTCGGCGGCTTGCGCGGCACTCGCTCCGAACAAGCCGGCGACAACAAACATTGCCAACACAATTTTTATATATCTTAATGAAACTCGCATTCTTCGTTCCCGCCACCCTGAAGCAAAAAGAGACTCCAAGCCGCCGGGCTGGAATCTCTTTTTAACAAGAACTTGCCCGTTCCAGCTTAACCTGATCTATTCATGCATAGCCATGAACAGATCACCCTGCGGGCTTCGACTACGCCCATCGTAGCGGGCTCCGCTCAGGGTTAACCTTGAGCAAGCCCCGAGTAGACATGCGGTGAGCAAAGTCGAACCAGTCGAAGGGCGCGTCGAAAGGTTAAAAGAACGACGTGCCATACGCCTTGGTATAATCGGCCGTGGTCATGCCATTGGCGCCGTCAATACCGTTCCAGATGGCAAACCCGATATTGGCTACCGGGATCAGCAGAACCCACTCGCGCCAATGAATTTCCTTGCCGTCATTATAAGCCGCGCCGGCGCGAATGCCGAAGCAACACCCGGCGATAAAGCCCATCAAGCCGCCGCGGTTTTCGTTCAGCGCCGAGGATGTCCCCGCCGCGCACAACAGCAGGAGCCCGACCATCAAACTTGCGATCAGTTTCTTCATATTATATCCTTTCCCGTTATTATAGACTGGCCATTTTAATAAAAGGTCAAACCGTATTTTTGCACATAATCGGCCGTGGTCATGCCGTTGGCACCGTCAATACCGTTCCACACCGGGGGAACGATAGGAATAATTAAGGCAATCCATTCCCGCCAGTGAATTTCCTTGCCGTCATTGTAAGCCGCGCCGGCGCGCATGCCGAAACAGCATCCCGCGATAAAGCCCATCATGCCGCCGCGGTTTTCATTCATTGCCGACGCCGTCAGGGTGCTCCCGGCCAACAACATGCCGACCATCAGACTCACGATCAATTTCCTCATGACACCTCCTCCATAAGCGTTTACCCGCCTTTTGTTTTGTTCTTTTATAAACCACGGGCGACTTCATAGCAACACTAAATTATTGCTTTTCTACCAGCGACATGGGATTGCAGAGATTCTTTTGGGAATTGGCGACCCGGCCGCAGTTGAAACAAATGAACTTCGGCTTGACCGTAAGCCCCTTGATCTCCTCGAACCGCTCGTCGCTGGCCTGCCCGCAGTGCTACCTGCCCACACCTGCCCGCAGTGCTATGCACAGCATTGCAGGCGGGTCGCTGCGCGAAGTGCTGCGGGCGGGCGCACAGCGTTGCAGGCGGGCCAACACGCACAGGTGCCCTTTATGTGAACCCTTACAGACCGGCTTGTTCATGCAATGATTCCTCCCTGCCCCCTGCCCCTGTATTGACCTTGATTATCATCCAATTTTATCGGGTGCATGTCAATCTTAAATATCGTCCCCCTTCGAAAACACAGCTTGAGTATTTAACCGCTGAGGCCTATAGTCCTTCCCACGCCAATAAAACCGGCATGGCCGGCATTATAAATTACCCGAACAGAAGGCGGAACCAATGAAAAAAGTATTGATCCCGACCAAGCTTGAAAACGAAGCGCGCAAAATCCTGGAAGCCAACGGCCATTATTTGGTCATCCAGGACGATAAAAGCGACATCCTGACCTTGGCCGGCCGGCACGCCGACACCTATGCGCTCATCGTGCGCAGTGAAAAAGTGACGCCCGCTCTTATGAACGCCCTACCCCACCTTAAAGTGATCGTTCGCGCCGGCACGGGGTTCGACACGATTGACATCAAACATGCCCGCAAGAAGGGCATTGACGTCATGAACACCCCTGGCGCCAACTCCAATGCCGTGGCGGAAGAAGTTGTCGCGCTCATGCTGGCGGATGCCCGCCACATCATCGCGGGCGATGCCGCCACGCGCGAGGGTAAATGGGAAAAGAAAAAATTAATGGGCCGCGAACTCACGGGCAAAACGATCGGCATTGTCGGCCTGGGCAATATCGGCCAATTGGTCGCCAAACGCCTGTCGGGGTTTGACGTCAAATTGCTGGGCTATGATCCGCTCATCTCCCAGGAACGCGCCGACGCCATGGCGGTGGAACTGGTCGAACTCCCCGAGTTGTTTGCGCAAGCCGATTATATCACCCTGCACATCCCGGAAAACGAAGAAACCCGCGGCCTGATTAACCTGTTGCTCATCAGCCGGATGAAAGAAGGCGCCACCTTGATCAACTGCGCCCGGGCCGGCATTTTGGACGAAGCAGCATTGCGCCAGGTCAAGGCGGCGAAAAAAATCCGGTTTCTTAACGATGTCTACCCCAAGGACGCCGAGGGCCCCAAAAGCGTAACCGATATTGCCGACATCATGTTGCCCCACCTGGGCGCCAGCACGCTGGAAGCCAATACCAACGCCGCGCGCCGCGCCGCCGAGGAACTGATCGAACTGGATGAGAAGGGTATTACCAGTTTCATCGTCAACCGCGACGTGCCCGAAGGCCTGGATGAAGCCTACGGTAAGCTGGCCTTCACGATTACCAAGCTCTGCCGCCACCTGCTGGGCCCGACCGCCAAGTTGGCGAGTCTCGAAACCAGCTGTTACGGAGTGCTGAAGCCG
>JBDRSI010000309.1:0-5898 GCA_043825055.1 Verrucomicrobiota bacterium | reverse complement strand
ACCCGCCTGCAACGCTGTAGCACTGCGGGCAGGTCCGTGGTTGATTATCTTGGGCACCACTGATCTTTGGTTAGAATTTATGGGCCCCGTGTGTGCCGAGCGAAATCATCCATTGCAGAAAGAATTCGGTAACAGGCTCACGCCCATCGGCGGTTTCGTAGCTTCCGTGGTTTATCTGAACCCGCAGCCGCGAAAACTCGGAAGGCGTAAAGTCAATCATGGCGCCGGCGCGATAACTGCGCCCAAAGTCCGCCCGTAAGCCGTCCGGCAATTTGGTTGTGTTGATCAACCCCACCTGTTCCCAGCGCAATCCGCCGCGCCAGCGCTCAAAAAAGCCGTATACGGCCTGAAGATAATAACCATCCTGATCGTCAATACGGTGGTTTCCGACCAGAACGGGATTCAGGTCGTTGGCAATCATATCGAGGTCTTTGCGGCGGTTAAAATACTCGCCCTGCACAGTCCAATCGCCTTTGCAGTGGGGTTGAGGTGAATTGTATTTATACACGCAATCAGCGCCCCAGAACATGCTGTTGCCGTCCAGCCAGTGGTCTGAATCGCCGTCCCCATTTCCGTCATGCGCCTCCTGGTCCTTGCCGATGGCGCCGAAAATACCGGCTTGCAGACCGTGATTGCCCGGCAGATCAGGCCCGAATTTCAACCAGCCGACGCCGACCCGCGGGCCGTTATGATGCGGCAACGGGGCTTCGCCGCTATAGGCAAACATCATGTCGTTTTTACCCTGGAACGCTTCCACCGCTGCCAGCAGGTAGAACGGAGTGGGCGCAAGCCATGAAAACTGAGCACCGACGTCATTCAGTCCGTGCGGGCCGAGGGTGAGCTGATAGATCAGCGGTTGATCAACGAAATCCCATTGATGCGAGTGCTGGGCGTTGATATAGCCAAAGTCACTGAAGAACTTGCCGCCCCTGACGGCGAAGCCATACGGCAGGCAGGTGGTTTCGATTTTGGCTTCCTCCATTTCGGCGCCTTCAAGATCAATGGCCGCGATAGCCGAGCCCTTGAAATACGGATCCACTTCCGCCGCAAACTGCAATTCAAGGTGGCGCAGGTTAAAGCCATTTTCAATATCCCCGTGATCATGATGTCCTTCGCCTGAATGACTGTGGCCGAATCCGGACATTTCTTCGGTGATATGGCTGATTCCATCCGCTGAATCATCCGCGTGATAGAACATGTCCACGATGGCCGATATTTCCGGATTAAACGATTGAAAACTCCGCCATCCCCTGACCATAGCACTTTCAGGAAGCGGTGGCTTCTGCGCGGCAGTACTTTCCGCTGCCAATGCAGGCGCAGAAGATGCAGCCGGCCTGGTTACCGCGATTTTTTTCTCAAGAGCCTCCGTGCGCAAACGCAGTCGGCGGAGTTCTTCAAGCGCGTTGGTTGACGACGTACCTTCATCGGCCGCAGAGCCTATGAGGGGCGCCATCAGGACGATGGCGGCAAGCAAGCGATATAGTGCAGTCTTCACAGATTCCTCCCATACTGAATGTGTTAATTCAATAAACGACGGCGCGGGCAGACAAGCCGGCATCGCGTGATACCTGAGCAAGCGAGATGTCAGGCAACCGGAGGAGCGCGCGCCAGAGCGGCGCCGCGCAAGGGAACGGAAGGAATGAACGATTGCGGAAGAGATACGTCGCCAACAATGATGGACTCTGCAATCGGCGCAATGTGCGACGCAGTCGTAATGACCGGGGTGTTAGCGAATTTGCAGATTGGACACTGGGCAGCCTCGTGCGTTGCATGATGGTCGTCGCAATGCATCCTGTGGACCATCGGCACGATCAGCACGCCGACAATGAACGACAGGGCCAATAGACCGGCACCAATGCGCTTCATGTTTAACACCTTAGATTCTTCGTATAATCTATTCATACGTCAGCGTATTTGCGCATGAGAGTCCTAAACAAGACAAAAAACTATCAGACACCCGTTTCCGTGTCAACAGTAAATCGCCAGGACATTTTTTCTTTTTTGTAATCAGTTATATGGGGGCAAAATGGTGCGACCACGCGTTTCGCGTGGCTGGCACGAGGTTTACCACGCCAGAGGCGTGGTCGCGCCCTACGTAGGGCCTCAGCTTGCTGAGGCCATTGGGATCAACGCCCCTACGTAACTTATAGGTTGCCATTTTTTCTTTTTTTTAATGCTTGCATCGTATTACGATTTATGAAATAGTATTATCTGTTTTTCCAGTTGCGGCGCCCGGTGCGCCGGAAACAGGCTAATATTGCAACGCGACGGACGGTTCAACCGGCCAAAGAAAGGAAACTCAAGATGAAGATGCATGGCGGAAACAAGGTTGGCGGAAAAATCATCGTGCTGGTCATGGCGGGACTGTTGCCGCTGGCCGTTCAAGCACAGACGGAGCCGGCGGAAACCGACGCGCCGCCCGACGAGGCGGGCCGGACTCAGACCAACACATATTTGCGCGTGGATGAAATCGTGGTGCTGGGCACGCGCATCCCGAACAAAGTAAAGAACATCACGTCCGCCGTCGGCGTAATTGACGGACAGGAAATTGAAAGTTCAACCGCCGATTACATTATGGACGCGATCGTAACCGAACCGAGCGTCTACGTCCGCAAAGACGCAATCTACGGTCGCCAGGACGTTTCCATCCGCGGCCTGGGATCAAATCTGCGCAGAATCCTGGTGCTGGTGGACGGCCGTCCCGAAAAAATGTCGCTCTTCGGCTGCACGGTGTCGCAGACTCTGCCGCTTGCCAATGTGGAAAAAATTGAAGTATTGCGCGGACCGGAATCGGTGCTTTATGGAACGGACGCCATGGGCGGCGTAATCAACATCATCACGCGCCGCAGGTATGATCCCGGCTTTGAGACGGACGGCTCGCTGCAATATGGCAGTTACGGCACCCTGCATGGGCTGGCGCGCCATGGCGGTAAAATAGAGGGATTTGATTATTACGCCACTTATGATCATAAGCAGACTGACGGTTACCGCCCCAACGGCCAATACGGCGCCGATTTCGGTTCGCTCCGTTTGGGCCAGGACTTAAGCGACGTCTGGCGGCTGGAGGCGGCCGGACAGTATTTTGCGGACCTCGGGCACGATCCCGGACCGGTTACAAATCCTTATATAAACAATGACACCCGCAAATACAAACGCGGGGCATGGAACGCCGATCTTACCGGCCAGTGGGATGATTCCCGTTTTCTATTGCGAGGTTACAATAATTTCGGCGAGCATAAGTTCAATATGCCGACCATTTCCGATTACTGGCATTCCAAAGACCAGACTTTCGGCGCCAAGGCGGAATATTCGCAGACCGTCCTTGACGAGGGGGACTGGAAATGTGTCCCAACGCTTGGTTATGACTATCAATATCTGTGGGCAAGACCGCAGGACGACTGGGTAGCATGGGCTAAAAAGAATATGCCGGCAAAGTTCATGAACTTTGGAAGTTGCATTCAGCAGAATAACGATGTTTACCTCTTCAATGAATTGACCTGGGGACGCTGGATCAACACGGCCGGGGTGCGCGGGCATTACGACAACTGCGGCGACCGCATCGAATTGCTGCCGACGGTCGGTTTATTGCGCCATGTGACCGATTCCACCACACTGCGCGCCAAGGCGGCACGCGGATTCCGCCAGCCCCGGTTCAGCGAGCTGTATCTTTTCCCGGCCCACGACGAGGACTTGAAGCCGGAAGATATCTGGGGATATGACGTTGGGTTGATCCAGACATTCGGCTCTGTTTTCAGCGTGGAGATTACGCCCTTTTATCAAAGCGTGCACAATATGATCCAAACCGTGCCCAATTCAACCCCGCCGCCGCAATCCATTAACCAGAATTCCGGGGCATTTGATATAAAGGGCGTGGAGACCGGCGTGGAATGGCGCCCCGTGGATCCATGCCGATTCATCGTCGCCTACACGTATACGGACATAGATGACGCCGAAACCGGCGATTCAAACGCCAATCGCATGGGCATGCCCGAACATGTCGTCAACGGAAAACTGGAATATACCATTAAAAAACTTACTCTTTCCGCGGAAGTTCAATATATTGCCGGCTTGTATGACAGCGATATTTTTGGCGGAGGAGCCATCAGCAAGGTTGATAATTATTACGTGGCGAACCTTAAGGCTTCCTATACCGTCATTCAATATACGGAAATATTCGGCGGGATAGACAATCTGTTTGATAAGGATTACGAACAGATTCCGGGATATCCGATGCCGGGAATAACAGGTTATGTGGGCTTGCGCATGCGAATATAGACAACGGACGTTTGCGAGAATTGTGTTTGTCAGCCTGGCGTTAATCGTAAATGCCGGGTTGATTAATGCTCAAGTTGCCCGGATCGTGTGCACCACCACGCATTTGAGCAGTCTGGCCGAAACTCTGGCCGGCAAGACGGCGCAAGTTGACGTGATTATTCCATGGAGCATGTGCCCGGGACATTTTGAGCTTAAACCCGGCGAGATCGAGAAAATACGCCGCGCCGACCTGATTTTGGGACATGGCATGGAGAAATTCCTGTCTCCGTTCGGCGATAATAAAAAATATCCGCCAATCAGTATGATTTCAATTCCGGGCAACTGGATGGTTCCGGCGGTTCAAAAACGGGCGGCGGAACGCATAGCCGGAATTTTAACCGATAAATTCCCGCAAAATGCGGAAACTTTCCGGGCTAACTTAGCGGCTTACCGCAAGCGGATTGATGCGCTTGAAGCCGAACTGAAACCGTTCCTGAAAAAATTACAAGGTCGGCCGGTTCTCTGTTCGACAATGTGCGTTGAATTGGCGCAATGGATGGGAGTCAAAGTGATCGCCGAGTTTGCGCGTGATGAGAACGTGTCCCTGCAAAACATGCAGAATGCCGTTCGAAAAGGGCGCGACGGCAAGGCGCGTATGATCATTGAAAATCAACAGAGCAGCGGCAAGCTGGGACAGACACTGGCAAAAGAACTGGATGTGCCATTAGCGGTTATCAGCAACTTTCCCGAACCGGATTCGCTTGGGTCTCCCAATTATGAAGCCACGCTGAAAAAAAATGTTCGGGCGCTGAATAACTGCAGATGATCTTGAATATTTCCAATCTCACGGTTTATCTTCAAGGACGATGCATATTACAGAATGTGGCGCTCGATATTAATCGCGGTGAATTTGTGGCGGTCCTGGGCGATAACGGCGCGGGTAAAACCACTTTGCTGCGTTCCATCCTCGGTCTGGTTCCCGGAACTTCCGGCATTATTTGTATTTTCGGACAGATTGTTTCATGGCATACCCGGCAGGCATTAAGGCGGCGCATAGGATACGTGCCGCAAATTCTTCCGTTTGACGCTTCCATGCCCATGAGCGTGCGCGAAGTGATTGCCATCGGACGTTCGGCGCGCGTCGGCCTCGGAAGGCGCTTAGGTTCCAATGACTGGCGGCTTGTTGAACAGGCCGCCGCCGATACGGAATTGGCGCAATTATTAGATAGACCGATTGGCCAACTTTCAGGCGGCGAAAGACAAAAAGTCCAGATCGCGCGCGCCTTATGCCAGCAACCGGACTTGCTGTTGCTGGACGAACCGGCCAGCCATCTTGACCCGGCCGCCCATCAGGATTGTTTAAAGTTGCTTGACAGACTGCACCTTCAGTACCATCCGCCGATTTTAATGGTTACGCATAATGTTTCCGCTATACCGGTTAATTGCCGGCGCGCGATCGTGCTGGAAGCTGGACGTATACGGTTCGACGGCAGTTTGAACGAATGGCGGTGTTCTGGATTCCCGCTTTCGCGGGAATGACAGAAATAAGATTGCCGGTTTGCTATTGTCTGCAGTCCCAACCAGGGTTTTGGGCGGTTTGCCATGTCTTTTAGTATGGCTGTCGTTCCCGATCTAATCGGGAAT
>JBDRSI010000308.1:0-4183 GCA_043825055.1 Verrucomicrobiota bacterium | reverse complement strand
CGGAGAACGGGACTACCGTTGTCTGGCAGACTCCATCGCGTCAACCGAACCATTTACTCATCTACGATAAAGACAATACCCTGCGGTTCGTCACCCAACAGGATGGATTCCTGATCATCCCGGATTCGATGGGTTCAAATTGCGAGATAGACCATAAAACGATCAGCGCCCTGATAGCGGGGACATGGAAGGTCCAAGTAGTCGAATCACCAGACTATACGGAGATCAAGGAAATCAGAATATTCTGTGAAAAAAAACAGGAACAGGGATTAGTCATCGAATTGCAATCTAAAATAGTTCAGTGCCTTTAATACAAACCAGCCGGGGGCAAAGAAACAACCGGCAAACAAGAAGACAAGAAATTAACCACGCATCAGCCTGTAGGACGGTGAAATTAAGCAAAGGCAAGCCGGTGACCCTTGGGTTGGGGAATCGGGTCCTTGAACTCTTGGGCGGTCTTGATCCAAAGGGTAATAGCGGCTCTCGCATTTGCGAGAGCCGTTTCGTGCGTATCACCGTGGGCCATGCAACCCGGAAGCTCCGGCACCTCGGCTACAAAAGCGCGGTCTTCTGCGCTCCAGAAAATAATGATTTCATACTTGTCCATCGAATATTCCTCCAAGTTTGTATTTTAAGATGACGTTCCGAACTTGCTTGACCTGATAAGGTTTGGCCTTGTTTCCATCTTTCTGCAAATTGATTCTTTCTTCGACGCCTGTCATCCTGAAAATATGATGACTTCCCTTGGTTCTCACTTCAAAACCGAGCCGGGCCAACAGGTTGCATAAGTCACCAAACCGGAGATTTGCATCGGATGTACCCTTGAGAATCTGGAACAGAAGTTTTTCCATATTTCCCATGTCTTGATCATATAATAACCGTTTCTGCAGCGCAATGCTATTTTTTCACATTGAGGTCCAAGTCTTGTTTTTTCTGGATGATTTATGGTAGGGTACACCAATCAGGTCTAATGCCTGCCCATTATGAATGCCATTCAATTGGAACACGTTACCAAGGCCTATAAGCTCTACCATCATCCGGGCGACCGGCTGAAGGAAGCCCTGCATCCCGGCCGTAAAAAATACCACCAGGATTTCTGTGCCCTGCGGGATATCAGTCTGGCCGTCCAACCGGGTGAAACCATTGGCATCATCGGCCGCAACGGCTCTGGAAAATCCACCTTGCTGAAACTGATTGCGGGCATCCTGACGCCAACTGCCGGGACGGTGGATGCGCGGGGCAAAGTTGCCGCCTTGCTGGAGTTGGGCGCCGGGTTCAATCCGGAATTGACCGGCCTGGAAAATTTTTATTTCAACGGCATCCTGCTGGGTCATTCCCGCCGGGAAATGGAAGCGCGGCGCGAGGCCGTAATCGCTTACGCGGATATCGGCGATTACATGGATCAACCGGTCAAACACTATTCCAGCGGCATGTTCGTTCGCCTGGCGTTTGCCGTGGCCATTCAGGTAGACCCCGATATTTTGATCGTTGATGAAGCCCTGGCGGTGGGCGACCTGAATTTTCAAGCACGCTGTTTTCGTAAGCTGGACGAGTTCCGGGCCGCCGGGAAAACCGTCCTGCTCGTAACGCATGCGCTGGATAGCGTCCTGCGGTATTGCACCCGGACAATGGTCCTGGATAAAGGCCGCATGATCGTTGCCGCCGATTCCAAGAAAGCCGTGGATGTCTACAAACAGTTAATGGCCAATTGCTACGATGCCGCACCCGTAACCGGGCCTGCACCCGTAACCGGGCCTGCACCCGTAGCCGGGCCTGCACCGAGCGGCGAAGCGCCCTTGACTGCCAATCCGGACGCCCTGGTCTATGGTGAAGGGCACGCCGAAATTGTGGAATACGGTCTGTTTGATGAGCATAACCGGCCTGCCCGGATGCTCCAGCATGGCCGGCGTTTTTTGGTCCGCATGAAAGTCAAGTTCCATGCGGCAGTGCGTGAACCCATCTTTGCCTTCACGATCAAGGACCTGAAAGGTATGGAACTGACCGGCACCAACACGCAATTCAAGCAGGTACCAACCGGCTCCTATGACAAGGGTGATAGCGTAAGCGTGGAATTTGCCCAGACGTTAAACGCACAGTCCGGCCGGTGCGCATTGTCGCTGGGATGCACCGGATACGAAGGCGGTACAATGGTTGTCTATCACCGGCTCTATGATATCCTGCTGTTCGAAACAGTGTCGGCCATGCCGATGGTTGGATGCTATGATTTGGACAGCGAAATCCTAATCCGGCGGGCATGAGAGGCCGGAGGGCGGCGCCGGACACCTGACGACGGACGGCAGACGGCGGACGCCAGACCGGAGAATGATTAAAAACTGAACAGGCTACGGCCTACAGCCCACAGCCTGACCATCTTATGGGATGCTACTGATGCCAACTCTCAACCTCCAATACTATAAAGGGCCGGATGCCTATTCAGATGGCGCCATTGAAGACGAACTCCTGAAACTTGTGGAAAAGCCGCGGGAGTTCATGGCGGTCCTGGCACGCGATGACCGCTGGCCGCTCTTATATCATCTCTCCCCGGAACGCCGCAACCTGTTGGAGTGGTATCCGTTCCGGCGCGATGCGGCGCTCCTGGAAATTGGCGCGGGCTGTGGCGCGCTGACCGGCTTGTTTGCCGAGCGCATGGCGCAGGTGACGGCGGTGGAGCTATCGGCCAAGCGGAGCCGGATTATCGAGCGGCGCTATGCCGATAGACCGAACCTGGAGATCATGGCCGGCAATTTCACGGACATGGTGTTTGAGCGTTCGTTCGATTATGTCACCCTGATCGGCGTGCTGGAATATACCCGTGCATTCCTTCAGATGCCGGACCCATACGGGAGACTGCTGAGCCGGATCGCGGCAGTCCTTAAGCCAGGCGGCGTGCTGATCGTGGCCGTGGAAAACAGACTGGGTCTGAAATACTTTGCGGGCGCCCGCGACGACCATACCGGCCGCCAGTTTGACGGGATCGAGGGTTACCCCGGCGGCGGCGCAGAAACGTTTTCGCGCGATGAACTGAGCCAACTGTTGCGCGTCGGCGGTTTTGCCGAACAGACATTTTATTATCCGTATCCGGATTATAAATTGCCAACGGAAATCTTCAGCGACACTTGCCTGCCGGCGGCCAACCACATGCTGGCCGACGCGCCGAATTACGACCAGGAACGGCTCAAACTGTTCAGCGAACAGCGGGCTTGGGCCACGATCATCCGCGACGGCAAATTTCCCCAGTTCGCAAACTCGTTCCTGGTCCTGGCGGCACGGGGGAAGGATTGAGGGCAGACGGCGGATGACAGACGACCGACGACGGCTTGCCCTGCGAAGCCTTGGCGAAGCAGGGACGACAGACATCGGCCCATGGTATGAAACCGCAAAGAACGCAGAGAACGCAAGATTTTTTAAAACGTATTGTCCGTGTTTTACCCTACAGCCTACAGTCTAAACCGCTACAGTCTCGGCGTCCCTATGGGATGCCAGTGGTTTGCATTCATGGATGAATCGCATAAAAATATTGCTGTTGCTTAATGGTGAACACGATAGATGTCGCCAGCATATTGCAATATGTAATTCAAAACTAACGAATATCTGTTATGCTCATTAAAATGATCGTTAGACTCGTTGTTGCAGCTATCGTCACATTCGCAGGGTGTAATGCCTCCACGCGGTCGGGCACTACTACTTTCCCGTACCTTGCTCCCGAGACCCTGCCGAAAGGTTTTGTCTCTGCCGCTGAAAAGGTAGCCCAGCATGATGGGCTGCCGACGGAAATCATCTGTTTGCGGGACGGCGCGCCCGCCGCGTGTGACGGGCGTCGTTCTGTACGATCCGGATAAAATAATGATATTGACAAAAGGCAGGCATTGTCCTATATATGGCACATGAAATTCAACTGGAGTCCCGAGAAAAATAAATGGCTCGCGGAAAACCGCGGCATTACATTTGAGGAAATAGTTTATCTTATCGACGAAGGCTGTTTGCAGGCGATTCTAAAGCACCCGAAAAAATCAAACCAAGAAATATTTGTGGTTGAACGCGAAGGATATGCCTTTAATGTGCCCTTTGTAAAAGAACATGATGGAACATGTTTTTTAAAAACAATATATCCCAGTCGCGCATCAACCAAAAAATATATTGGAGGCAAAAAATGAAAAAACTACTGCTTACTAAAGAAGAAGCG
>JBDRSI010000307.1:0-4684 GCA_043825055.1 Verrucomicrobiota bacterium | reverse complement strand
CGGCCGCGACGATGGAGGAAAAATCGTCGTCCAGCACGACCAGCGCCGATGCTTCGCGCGCCACGTCCGTGCCGCGACCGCCCATTGCGACGCCGATGTGGGCCGATTTCAAAGCGGGCGCGTCGTTGACGCCATCCCCCGTCATGGCCACAATTTCCCCGCGTCTTTTCAACGCGTTCACGATCCGCAGTTTTTGTTCAGGCACAACGCGGGCAAAAATACTTGTGTCGCCAATGCGCCGCTCCAGTTCTTCGTCGCTCAGGGCATCCAGCTCGCTCCCCGTGATGCACTGCTCCGGCGCGCGCAAGCCAATCTGCTGGGCAATGCTCCGCGCCGTGCCCGGATAGTCTCCCGTAATCATGACGACGCGGATGCCGGCGGTGTAGCACTCCTGGATGGCGGCCGGGACGGCCGGCCGCACCGGATCGGCCAGGCCGATGAGACCCAGGAATTCAAATCGAAAATCATGCTGGTTGGGCGGCAGGTCAGATTGCCTGAAATGCGCCTTGGCAACGCCCAGCACACGCAAGCCGGCGTCGGCCATGTTTGCCGTATGGTTGGCCAGTTCGTTCTGTTGCAGGGCGCTTAAGTGGCACAGGTCGGCAATGGCTTCGGGCGCCCCCTTGGCCGCGATTTCAAATATGCTCCCATCCGGTGATTTCCAGACGTGCGACAGGGCCAGCAGGTGCGGCGAAAGCGGGTATTCCCGGATCAATTTCCAGTTCTGGTGCAGATGCTCGGTCCGGGCCAGGAACTTTTCGCCCAATTCCTGCAAGGCTTTTTCCATGGGGTCGAACGGGTCGTGCTTGCTGGCGAGTATCCCGTATTCCAGAAGCGGATGGAAGCGCTCGGACAAGGCCGTCCGTTTCGAAACGTTCGCGTCGAACAGTTCGCCGTTCGTGAACAGTTGCCGGACCGACATCCGGTTAAGCGTGAGGGTTCCAGTTTTATCGGTGCACAGCACCGTGGCGGCGCCCAGTGTTTCCACGGCCGGCATACGCCGCGTGAGAACCCTGTTCCGGGAAATCCGCCAGGCACCCAGTGCGAGGAAGACCGTGAGCACCACGGGAAACTCCTCCGGTAGCAAGGCCATTGCCAGGGTAATGCCGCTTAGCAGGCCTTGTTGCCAAGCCTGTGGTGTGTTGCCCCGCGTAAGCCCGTAGGCCAGGATCACCAGCGCGCAAAGCGACAGGCCGACGACCGCCAGATTCCGAACCAGTCGGCCGGTTTCCTTCTGCAGGAGAGTGTCTTCCTGCGGAACGCTTTGCAGTGCCTTGCCGATCTTGCCCAGCTCCGTGTGCGTGCCGGTTGTCAGAATCTCCGCCACCCCCTGGCCGGCGGTGATTATCGTGCCGGAAAAGACAAACGGCAGGTTGTCGCCACCCGGTCTTGCCGCGGCTTTGGTTTGCTCCGTGGCCGCCTTCCGCACCGGCACCGACTCGCCGGTTAGAAGGGATTCATCGGCAGATAGGTTGATGGACTGCCGCAGGACCGCATCGGCAGGCACACGGTCGCCCTCGACGAGGAGCAGGATGTCTCCCCGGACGACTTCACGCCCCGGAATGCGCCGCCGCTGGCCGTCGCGGATCACAAGCGCCCGCGGGCTTGACAGGTCCCGCAATGCCTCCAGGGCCCGCTCGGTGCGCCGCTCCTGGACAACCGTGATGCCCATCACAACCAGCACGAAGCCGAGCAACATCAGGGCATCGGATAGTTCGCCCGTCAGCAGGTACAGCAGGCCGCAGCCAACCAGCAGGAGAAACATCGGTTCGCGCACGACCTCAAGGACGATATGCAACAACCCGCGCTGTTGCGTGGAAGGAATCTCGTTGAAGCCCTCCTCGCGAAGCCGCCGCAGAGCCTCGGCTTCGGTAAGTCCGGATATGCGCGTAAGATCGAAATCGGTATTCATAAGTAAGCGTTCACGGCACGCTGAAATTTCAAACCGCGAATGGCTACACAATATCGTTGCCCGCCGTGTCGGTCAAGCCCTTCCGCAGCCAGTGTTTTTCCGTTGCATCGGGGTCTTGCTGTGCGATATGATGCGGGTATGAAAAAAATGACGGCCCGCCCGCAATCCCGACTCTCAGAGGTCGGGATAGCAACTGCGGACGCGGTTGCTTCACGCGTGCTGGTGGTTAAATTAAGTTCGTTGGGAGACCTGTTTCACGCCCTGCCGGCCGTGCACTGCCTGAAGGTCGGCCTGCAAGCGACGGTTGACTGGGTGGTGCATCCGGCCTACCAGGAGCTGGTAGCGTGTTTTGCCGACGTGGACCGCGTCATCCCGCTCGCGCGGGGCATCTGGTCAGGCACCCTGATTGGCGACGTGCGGGCCCTGCGCGCGGAGCCGTATGACCTGATCGTGGACCTGCAGGGCATTCTCAAGAGCGCGCTGGCCTCCCGGCTCGCGCGCGGCAGTCAGCGGATCGGGCCATCCTTTCACCGGGAAGGTTCGCGGCTGTTTTACCAGACAATAGCCGGCCCCCGCAACAAGGACCGGCACGCCGTCGAGGAGAATTTGGATGTGGTCCGGCATTTGGGATTGCCGGTCTTGCCGCCGGTGTTTCCCGTGAAGTTTCCCATGCAACTCGTGGGCGAGCCGGAACCCCGTGTGGCACTGATCCCGTTTTCGCGCTGGCCGAGTAAAAACTGGCCAAAGCTTTCGTTCGTCCAGACCGGCCGCGACCTGCAGGAACATGCCAATGCCTCGATTTTCCTGATCGGCGGCGCCGCGGAGGCGGCGGCCTGCACGGAGATGGAAAAGGAATTCAAGGGGCGCGTCATGAACCTGGCCGGCAAACTATCCCTGCCGCAATTGGGCGGAGTGTTGCAGGCCATGAACCTGGTAATTGCCAATGATTCCGGCCCCATGCACATGGCGGCCAGCCTGGGCACGCCCGTCCTGGCCGTGTTCGGGCCGACTGACAAGAAGCGCACGGGGCCCTATGGCGAGCGCCACCGGGTGATGGCAGGCAACCTGCGGTGTCAGCCCTGTTTTTCGAAACGATGCAGGTTCCAAGACGGTTCCTGCCTGCGCACGGTGACGCCCGAATGCGTAACGACCATCGCGCTGGAGATGCTGAACACCAACTAAAAATATGCCAAACAATCGCATCCAGTGTCAGAATGTTTTGACTGATAATGAATATAGGCGGATTAGCGAGTTTGCCGGAAGGCATCGCGGATCCGGCGCATTGTCCCCCATGGTGCAGTTTCTCCGCGATACATTTGCCGCCGACTTGGTCATGGATCAGGATATTGTGTCCGGTTTTGTGCACGACAGTTCCAATCTGCCGGGACGGGCCGATGCGCTTTGCCGGCCGCAATCGGAACGGGAGCTGGCGGCATTATTCCGTTTATGCTTTTCCTGTGGAATTCCTTTCACTGTCTCCGGCGGACGTTCGGCCCTTACCGGCAGCGCCACGTCCGAGTCCGGAGTTGTCATTTCAATGGTTAAAATGCTTTCTCCGCCGATAACGGTTGATGCGGAGCAAAAAACCGTCCTGACGCCGGTCGGCATCATATTGGAGGACATGCGGCGCGCCGTTATAGAACAATCCGAAAAGAAACTTTATTTTCCGGTTGACCCGACAAGCCGCACCGATGCTTGCGTGGGGGGAGCCATTGCCTGTAATGCTTCCGGGTTCACGCCCGGAGAGATTGGCGCTGTCAGGCACTGGATCGCGGCCTTGAATTTTATTCTGCCGAACGGGATAAAAATTCACGCGCAGCGCGGCGAATATATCTCCGAAAACGGATATTTTATCATTGAATCTTCAGATGGAAAATGCGAGCTGCCTGTGCCGCGTTATCTGCGGCCAAAAATAAAAAACGCCAGTGGGCCATATTCTTCGCCCAATGGCGCGCTGGATTTTGTGGATTTGATAATCGGCAGCGAAGGAATATTCGGCGCTGTTACGGCTTGCGAAATGCGGTTGGCGACGAGCCCGGCCGGCTGTCTTGATCTGTTCTTTTCACTGCCTGCGGAAGAGAACGCGGTGGCATTTCTTGACTATCTGCGGAACAATATCCCTGGCGGGTTAGGGCAATTGACGGCCTTGGAATACTTTGGCGTAAACTGCCGGAAATATATGGCGCACGAAAATCTTTTATTTCGCGGCACGAACCAGGTTGGCATTTACATTCAGGAGCCGCTGACTGATCAGTCCATTGATGATGCGGCTGTTGCATGGTTTGAAAGGCTCATGTCTGCGAATTGCGGGATAGACGAGAATGCTGTTATTATCCTGGATAATGACCACAATAGAAAAACTTTCATGGAAGCGCGTCATTCCATGCCGGCCAAGGCCCTTGAGGTTGTTCAGCACCGTGGCACATATACTATCATGACGGATACCGTTGTACCGCCGGAAAATTTTTGCGAGTTCCTGAAGTTTACGCATAATGCAATCCGGTCGGAAGGTTTGGACTATCTCTCTTTCGGCCATTTTGGCGACTGTCACCTGCATTTCACGATTCTGCCCGAAAAGGACAAGCTGGTCAGGGCGACCGAAGTGTATGATCGCATTATTGCGGAGTCTGCGCGGCTTGGAGGGGTTTATTCAGGCGAGCACGGCACGGGCAAACGCAAGCGCCGCGATTTTCTGCGCTGTTACGGACCGGAGGCCGTCGAACAGTTGAGGCGGAGCAAAGCGGCGATTGACCCCGAATTCCTTTTGAACCG
>JBDRSI010000306.1:0-2241 GCA_043825055.1 Verrucomicrobiota bacterium | reverse complement strand
GCGGTTTTTCGTTTGCGATCACTGACAGAGCCGACTTCATTACTTCGGGATTCTCTCCGATAATTACGAAGGGCGTCCGCCTCTTCGCCGCCAGCGCCTTGACCCTCGCTCCGGCGGCATCGGGAGACAATCCATCAATCTCGACCGCGGCAAGCCTGGCGCCGAGTTCCGCACCGACCCGGGCGAACACAGCCTTGTTTATTTCCTCCAACCGGGCAAGAGCATCCTTCTCGGAAAGCGACGACGGTATCTTTATCGCAAGCGCCGGAGGGTTATGAAATTTCTTTTCATGCCTGAACATTACCGTCTCCTGCCCGATAATGACTCCGTTTTTATCGGCGGGACCAATATGAACAAGTTTCATGGGCGGAGTTGAAGCGTCCGCGAGTTCGGCTTTGGCCTGTTCAGATAAATGCGGGCAGTCGGTAAGCGCTTTCTGTTTTGCCGCCACTTGCATGGCAAACGCCATGCAGGTAGGAAACTTGCAGTCGCCGCAGTTTGTCCTGGGCAGAAGCTTATAAATAGCCATTCCGGTAAGAGCCATTTTCTTCTCCTTTCAATTCAAATAAGAGGCGGCATATTAAGGGCCGGGTGGGCTGCTTTCTGCAGAAATTCCGTCAGTTTGTCCAACGAATCCGCGTCTGCTTCCGTTGCAATTTTGTCCAGAAGGTCTTCTTTGCCGATCTTTTTAAGTCGCTCTTTTACGCGATCAGCAACTTCTTCCTTGAGCGCTTTTGACATCCAGACCAGCCTTTCAATACCGCCTTCCGCCGAAATAAACTTATTGCTTGAAATGTAGAGCTTTCCGATTCCAATGAAGCCGGGCGTCTGTGTTCCCCCGCCGATCTGCCCGGCGAGCGTGGAGAATTTCATTCCGATCGGCGTCATTCCCTGGAAATTCCTATCCACGATCATGACGCCGTTCACCTCCGGCATGATGGCCACGATACATTCAAAGCAACCGCACGAAGTCATGGGCTCCTCAATAATGGAATAGGCATTGAACCGCTCCAGATTGCCGTGAGATTTGATGGCGATATAATCGTTAATACCTTTCCATTGTCCTTTAATTGGATCAAGACATTCACCCTTGGCAACGGGTTCGTTCGGACCATGTTTGTTTATACGATAGGAAGCCTTACAATCAATCCAGGAATACGCGCCACAAAGCCCAAGACGTTCGGGAGTGACAATGCACACGTGATTTGGAGCGTAAGACTGGCACAGGATGCAGGAATAGAAATCTTCCACGTTCTCATCCGTCATGCCGCCAATACGGTCATCTCTCTGCTTGTAGGCTTTCTTGGCTTCTTCCAGCGGTTTTTTCATCTTGCCCGGATCGGTAATCAGTTTCACCTGGACACGGTCAACAATGCTTGAAAAATCGTTGTGAATCTTCACCAGCAGAATATCGCCGAAATGCTTTATCTTGAACCCTTTCGCGGCGGCGTCTTTGCTTATGCGCATCCAGTTAATCGAACGCTGACCCATGTGGAAAATACCGTTTGCACAGGAAATGTATTCATGAATGCGGCGTTCAAGCACGGGTTCAAAGTCTTCCTGAAACTCCCGGCCGGCAACTTCCACAACTATTCCCAGCGGATAGGCTTCGCCTTCCTTCATTTTGTCTATTTCCGGGCCAATAACCTCAATCTTGCTGTCCTCAACCTGATCCATTGGTTTCATGCGCAGGAGTTCAAAGCCTTCGCTGAATTTGCCGCCAAATTGAACATACATATCTTCCTTCCGGACACGTTCCCCCTCGAAACCGGCGCCGTATGGAACCGGAATGGGGATTTTCTCCATCTTGATGGTCAATCCCCTTACCTCGATGGCGCGATTGATTATTTCCGAAACAGGAATGTTGGCCACAACATGTTCATAAGTGCATATGCCCGTCGGGAGAATCTCCGGGATGTTGACATCGGATATGACCGGGAACCCGAAATTAATGGCGCCCGCGGCGGTCGCGTATTTTTCATCAGTCAGCAGCTGTTCCGGCGGTGTAGCGGGGTCTGAATCCAGCGCAAGCACGAAAGCATAAACTCTTTCCTTGTTGTACTTTAATATATCGCGCGCCTCCTTAAGACCGCCGGGCGTGACGCCGCCGAAGGTCATGGCGGAACGCGCCGCAAAATTCAAAGCGTAGACCGCCGCCGTAATATCTTTGCCATACGGCACAAGAAACGTGTCCCAGTTCATTTCTATGCCTTCTTTCGCAAGCTGTTCGGCAATGGTGCG
>JBDRSI010000305.1:0-4135 GCA_043825055.1 Verrucomicrobiota bacterium | reverse complement strand
CCGAGCGGTTGGAACGGCTGACCGCCGGCAGACCAACATGGCCGGTCACGCGAATACCGCCGACGGTATAATTCACCGGCCGCAGGTCCGATGGCGATAAAAAGGAAAACAAATCCCGTCGGCGCTCCTCAAAGGTCGCGCCCGGCGCCAGGCTGAAAACCAGCCGGCCATCCACCGTCAGCTTCATGCCGACCGCGGGATGCGCCAGGCCATAGGTCATGAACACCTGCCGGAGATGCACCAGCTCCGTTTGCTCCGAACGCAAAAACTTGCGCCGGGCAGGCACATTGAAAAACAGGTGGCGCACCTCCACGGACGTGCCGGGCGGACAGCCCGCATCGCGCACCTCCTGGATTTTGCCCGCCGCCATGAGGATTTCGGTGCCCGTCAGATCGGCGGCGCGCCGCGTGCAGAGCCGAAACCGCGCCACCGAGGTAATCGCCGCCAAAGCTTCGCCGCGGAATCCCAGGGTGGCAATCCGCTCCAGGTCATCCACGTCCCGAATCTTGCTGGTGGCATGCCGCTCCACCGACAGGAGTGCGTCATCCCGGTTCATACCGCGGCCGTTGTCATCCACCCCCACGAGCGTGCGTCCACCGCAGACGACGGCCACATCAATCCGGGTCGCTTCCGCGTCCAACGCATTTTCGACCAACTCCTTGAGCACGGAGGCCGGACGTTCCACCACCTCGCCGGCGGCAATCTTATTTGCCACGACATCCGACAGCACATGAATGGAACATTCGGAAGACATCTGATAAAACGTTCTTAGTTCTTGGTTCTTAGTTAATTCAAAACGAAAAACGACGAATAAAGCGTAAGGCCTGTCTTGAGGGTTGAAGGTCATTCTCGACCTGATCGGGAATCCATAAAAATCAATGCTGGATTCCCGCTTTCGCGGGAATGACAGCATCGAAGTTTGCAACCTACCCACAAGACTGAGGGATTACAACAAAGAACCAGGAACTCTTGATTCATTTCGCGTTTCAGGTATGATTCTATGGCAATGGACTATGTTTTTCCAGTCTTAATCATCATAGCGGCCATGGGCCTGGCGGCCTGGTGGATTCGGCATGCCCTTATGCGCAGGGATACCGATACGCAGGCGCTCCTGCTTCTGCAGAATCAGATGCAGGCGGGGCTCACCCAAACGACCCAGCAAGCGGAGGGTTTGCAAAAACACCTGCGCGAGGAACTGCGGCTATTGCATGAGCAGGTGGCGCGGGCACTAACGGACGCCAATCGCACGCTGGGGGACCGGCTGGACAATACGGCCAAAGTCATTGGCGATGTCCGCGAGCGACTTGGCCAGATGGACGAGGCGTCCAAGCGAATTTTTGACGTCGGCCGCAACATAGCCGAACTTCAACAGACTTTGCAGGCGCCCAAATTGCGGGGGGGCTTCGGGGAATACCTGCTGACGGAACTGCTGGGGCAAGTCCTGCCCGAACAGAGCTATGCGCTCCAGTATAAATTCAAGGGCGGCGAAACCGTGGACGCCGTCATTAAGCTTAGCCTGGGCATGGCGGCCATTGACGCCAAATTTCCGCTTGAGAATTTCAAGCGCAGTGTTAACGCCGCCGATGAATCGGAACGCACGGCGGCCGGCAAACAGTTTGTCCGCGACGTTAAGAAGCACATAGACGACATCGCCAAAAAATATATCCGCACCGATGAAGGCACGTTGGACTTTGCCATGATGTATATTCCCGCCGAGAATGTCTATTATGCAATCATTGTACGCAACGAGGGCAGCGACGAGGACGCGCTTTTCCAGTATGCGCTCATGCGGCGGGTCATTCCGGTCTCGCCCAATTCATTTTTCGCCTATCTCCAGACCATCCTGCTGGGCCTGCGCGGCCTGCGGGTGGAGGAAAGCGCGCGGGAGATCATGGACAACCTCTCGCGCCTCAAAAAGGAACTGGACAACTTCACGGACGATTTCCGCGTAATCGGCCAGCACCTGGGGAACGCCCAGAAGCGTTACGAGGAAGCGGATAAACGCCTGGGCCGCGTGGAAGTCAAGATCGAGCAGATGAGCGGATTTTCCCAGGCCGTCGAAGGTGAAACTCCCGCTGGAAAGCTCCCCAGCCACTAACCCGCCGCAAACGCGCGGTGCTGGTTCTCCGTTGACGCTGGCGGAACGATTTGCTATTAAGGACGCATCTGTAAATTACCTTGAATCGCCGCGGAGGAACCACGATGTACATGACCGGTTTTGCGGATGAAGCCAGCCCCTCTCTGGATATCCAGACCCGGGTGACGAAGGAGCTTGGCTGGCGCGATATTGAATCACGGAATGTCCGGGTGGACGACTTTCCCGCCGGTAATATCCACGACATTTCCGCCACAGCCTTTGACCGGCTTGTCGCCAAGCTGGAAGCCGCCGGCGTGCGCATCAATTGTTTCGGTTCCACCATCGGCAACTGGAGCCAGAAAATAGACGAGCCGTTCGATCGCTCGCTGGCGGAAGTGCGCCGCTCAATTCCGCGCATGCAGAAGCTGGGCACTCGTCTGGTGCGCATCATGAGTTTTGCCGTGCGCGACGGCGAAGATCAAATGGAGGCGGAACGGTTCAAGCGGGTCCGTGAAATCCAGCGGATGTTCGCGGACGCCGGGCTCACGGCCCTGCACGAGAACTGCATGAACTACGGCGGCATGGGCTGGCAATTCACGTTGAAGCTCCTGGAAAACGTGCCGGGACTGAAATTGGTCTATGATACCGGCAATCCGGTGGCCAGCGATAACCGCAGTCATCCCAAACCCTACCCTAAGCAATCTTCATGGGAATTTTACGAGCATGTCCGCGAGCATATAGCCTATATTCACATCAAGGACGGCATTTACGATGCACCCGCTCAAAAGACGACCTTCACTTATCCGGGGGAAGGCCACGGCAACATTCCCAAAATCATAAAGGACCTTTTCTCGCGCGGCTATGATGGCGGCATTTCGATCGAACCACACATGGGAGCGGTCTTCCACGATCCGAACTCCCAACACAGCTTGGACGCCGCTGAAATATACGTTGAGTATGGCCAGCGCATGATGAAGATGATCAACAATATTCGGACGGAATTGCACCTGCCGCCTTACCGGTAAATGCCCATGACATTCAGCGGGACGATTGGTCAACATACCATCACCCGAATGCGGGCGGCCGCGCACCTGTTTGCCGTGCTGGGAAGCATCCTCGCTCAGGCGACCCGACCGCGGCACTGGCCGCGCACCACCCGCGCGGTGTTCGCGCGCCAGGTCCTGTTCACGGGCGTTGAGGCCCTGCGTTTTGTGTCCCTGGTGGCGTTTCTGACCGGCATCTCGGTCGTCGTGCAGGCTCAGGTCTGGCTGGGCAAGGCCGGACAATCCGCGATGCTCGGTTCCGTGCTGATTGCGGTCATTCTCCGCGAAGTCGCGCCACTCCTGGTTAATTTCATTGTCATCGGGCGTAGTGGCACGGCCATCGCCGTCGAGCTGGCCAACATGAAAGTGTTTGGTGAGATCAAGGTGCTGGAGGCCCAGGGCCTGGATATCCTGCTCTATCTGGCCATCCCGCGGGCTTTGGCTTTTGCCCTTTCCGTTTTCTGCCTGACCATCTGGTTTACCATCGTCGCGTTTGTCAGCGGTTACGCTTTTGGCATTCTCTTCGGCGTCGGCGCCACGGACCCGGTGATTTTCATGAATACCGTCCTGAAAGGCCTGCACCCGGCGGATGTGTATAACCTGCTGGCCAAGACCCTGGTTCCCGGCCTGTTCACGGCGGGCATTTGCATCATGGAGGGTCTCAGCGTGCGTTATTCCATTACGGAGGTACCGCAGGCCGCCACGCGGGCGGTCGTGCGCTCCATTGCGGCACTATTCATTATTTCGGCCATTGTTTCGGTATAGACATACATATGAGAAAAGGTTCTTCAACATTTTTCGCGGGGTTTTTTACTGACGAAAATACTGATGACAGGGACCGAAACCCACAGAATCGGAGGCTTTTAAGGGTGGATATGAACGCTCGGTGTGGATAGAGTAGTGATGCAGGCGCATCACGTCGCGCACTTCGTCGAGGATTTTTTTGTCGCGATTTTTCTATTGACTATCCATAGCGTCCGCCTATTGTATTATTCGTCAGGCGGTTTGATAACGA
>JBDRSI010000304.1:0-9426 GCA_043825055.1 Verrucomicrobiota bacterium | reverse complement strand
CGAAGCGCATACTTCAGGGCGCGCCCGACGCTGGCATTGCGTGGAAGAGCCCCTGGAGATTGCCGAAATCATCCGCCGGGGCGTGCCGGGCACGGACGGACTGCTCGTGGATTGTCTCACGATCTGGCTCAGCAACGTACTCCTGAAGGAAGGCCGTGGCGCATTTGCCCAGCGGCGGGATGAACTGGTCAAGGCCCTGCGCCGGGCGCGGCAGGATGTGATCCTGGTGGCCAATGAAGTGGGTATGAGCGTGGTGCCGGAAACCGAGTTGGGCCGGACATTCCGCGACCTGGCCGGCTGGCTGAATCAGGCCGTGGCGAAGGAAGCCGACGCCGTCGTGTTTGTGGCCGCAGGCTTGCCGCTGGTGTTAAAAGGACACCTACCAGAGCAGGCGCCATGATACGGCCCCGGCCCTCGTCACGGCAGGAAGTAAAACACAGATAACTACTCACAAGGTTGTCAAATTCACGCTTCACGTGAAATATTCAGGTCTTAACAAATTCTGCATTCTTCCCGACTCTCCGGGAGGTCGGGATTAATTCTGCATTTCCTAATCAGGCCTTCGTCTGCCGGGCCACTAAGCGGGCATAAAAGCCGTTTTGTGCCGCCAGTTGGTCGTGGGTGCCCTGTTCACCGATCACGCCGTTTTCCAGCACATAGATCCGGTGACAGCGCTGGGCCATGGACACGCGCTGGGTAACGATCACGGCGGTTTTTCCCACCAGGATACGGGCCAACGTCTCCTGGATGCGGTGTTCGATTTCCGCATCCAGCGCCGAGGTACAATCATCCAGCAACAGGATTTCCGGTTGAGTCAGGAGCGCCCGTGCCAGGGACAGCCGCTGTTTCTGGCCGCCGGAAAGGCTGGTGCCCTTCTCGCCCAAGATGGTTTCATACTGGACCTTCATGCTCATAATGAATTCATGAAACTCGGCTGCGCGGGCCGCCGTAATAATGTCTTTTGGCTCGGCATCGGGGAGCCCATAGCAGATATTGTCCCGCACGGTGCCGCTGATGATCTGGGCTTCCTGCGGCACGAGCGCCAGGTGCCGGTGCAGGGACAGGATCCGGATTTTATTGATGGGGATCCCGTCGTAGAGAATTTCGCCCGCATCCGGCTCGAACAACCGGGCCAGCAGGTGCAACAACGTCGTTTTGCCCGTGCCACTGGCGCCCATGATGCACACCCACTGGCCCGCCGGAATCACGAGCGAGATATCCTGAAGCACCGACACGCTTTCCGGCCCGTATGCAAAACGAACATGATTCAGGGTGATGCCCTGTTTCAGTGGGACGCTCAGATCCACGGCGTCGGGCGCATCCTGGATGCGCACGGGCTCGTCCATTACTTCCGTTAGCCGGTTCAGGTACACCAGCAGGTTGGAGATCGTGACGTTCAGATAGCTCAAATGCAAGACCGGTCCGAACAGGGCGCTGGCGGTGCCCCAGGCGAACATCATCTGGCCGAGGGTCATGGCGCCGTTCAGCACCCGGAATATGCCGTAGAGGAAAAGCACGCCGTTGCTCGTCAAGCCGCTCACAATTTCGGCCGAATACCTCGTGGCCCCGCCCAGGCGGTTCTGCCACAGCACGTCCCGGAAAAAGCAGGCGGACAGCCGATTAAAGGTCAGGCGCTCCTTCGGCTCCCGCCCGCAGGCCTGGATCATTTTCGTGGCATCCAGTTTTTGCGACACCAGCCCGTACAGGCAGGCGTTCGTATGGCTGAGCTCGATATTCATCCGACGCAGGTTGGCATGCGCCGCCTTGTAGATCAGCACATACAATGGCAGGCAAACCAGCACGATTACGGCCATGCGCCAGTCAATAACCAGCAACAGTAGAAAGCCGAATACAATAATGGCCACCAGCGAACAGACGCTGATGATAAGCTCCAGCAACTGGTCGGCTACTTTGTCGACGTCCGAGAGAATCCGGGCCATGAGCCGCCCGGGCGTATGGGTCGTTTGATACCCCAGCGACAACTTCAACACCTTGGCGTGCATGTCCGCGCGCAGGCTGGCCGCCATTGCCTGACTCACGCGAATACGTTTGCGGGTGGCCAGCCGGTTCATCCAGTTGCTGAACGCCAACGTGGCTATATACAGGACAAAGATCACGCCCAGCCGGCGGCCGGCATCCGCCGGACGCCAGGCAATCTGCGTCCCGACATCGAGACGCCGGTCCAGGCCGGCTTGCACTCGCGGCCGGGCCGTCTGTTCCTGCTGGCGTTCCAGCCCATACGATGTGGGCTCACGATCCGTCAGTTGATTACCGGCCGGGGCTGTCTGTCGGCTGACGGACTTGATTTTAGCCGGCACCACGACCAGAATGGAATCCACCACCACCTTGTTATAATAGGCCAGCAGGTAAAACGCCCCGCCGTAGTCCAGGGCCGCCAGCAGGACACACAAGAAAATAGTCCACCGGTAAGGCCGCAGATACGCGCGCATGAACCGCGCCAGCAGATTCAGCTTGCCGGCTTTACGGTCTTTCGGGCGGTACGGCGGCCGAAACGCATAGTTACGATGGTGGAATTTCATTCCTTCTCTTCCTCGATCACACCCTTGATCACATGCCGATTATATAGCGCGCGGTAACGGCCCTCCGGCAGGGCCATCAGCTCCGCATGACTGCCGATCTCCACAATGCGGCCATCCCGTATCAGCACAATCCGGGTTGCGTTACGGATTGTGCTCAGGCGGTGCGCGACAATAAACGACGTGCGGTTCCGCAGGATCCTCTGCATGGCCAGCTGAATGGCCTGCTCGGATTCGCTATCCAGGGCGCTGGTAGCCTCGTCCATGATCATGATGACCGGATCGGCCAGCACGGCGCGGGCAATGGTCAGGCGCTGTTTCTGGCCGACCGAAAACTGCAGGCCTTCCGTACCCAGCACGGTCCGATACTGGTCCGGCAGGGTCATAATGAAATCATGGATTTCCGCCACTTTCGCCGCCGCCTCGATCTCGGCGGGCGTGGCATTCGACCGGGCGTAGCGGATATTGTCGGCAATACTAACGTTGAACAGGAGCGGGTCCTGGAGGACGATGCCAAACTGCGCGCGCAGGCTTTTAAGGTCGTATTGCCAAACATCGCGGCCGTCGAGCCGCAGGCTCCCGCCGCTGATATCATAAAAGCGCATGAGCAGAAGCAACAAAGTGCTTTTGCCGCATCCGGTCGGCCCCACCAGGGCAATGGTCTCGCCCGGCTGAATGTGCAAGTCGAAATCCCGGATAACGGGCCGCGCCGGCTCGTAGGCGAAATCCACGTGGTCAAAATCCACCTGGCCCCGCAGGCGGCCGGCGGGCACGCAGGCAAGCCGGTTCGTTACTTCCTGCGGTTCATTGTATATTTCGAGGATGCGTTCCACGGCAATGCGCACATCCTGGATTTGCCGCGCCAGCTCGGACATGCGCACCGCCGGCCATAGGAGCCGCATGGCATAGACCGTGAACGCCGTCACATCGCCGTAAGTCATGTCACCGCGCAGGATCAGGGCACAGCCGGCGAAAAATAACACAGCTTGGCCCATGTTCTGCAGAAGCAAGGTGTTTTGCCAGAAGGTGTTGTTGGAATAGCCGGCCTGCTGGAGCAGTTCCATGCTGACTTCCGACTGCTCCTGGAAGATGCCCTGTTCCCGCATCTCGGTGCCGAATGATTTGACCGCCAGGCTCGCGACCAGCCGGTTCTGCACCCCGCCCGACAGCCGGTCGAACGATTGCCGGTAACTGCGCGAGAGCGCCACGATTTTACCGATGTTCAGCCGGTAATTCAGCACAAATACGACAACCATGGCCACAATCACCAAAGCCAGCCGCCAGTTCAATACGAAGGTCGCCGTGATGGCGAAGGCGGCACATACGAAGTCAGAGACGATGCCGATCGTCTGCGCGGACAGCATGTTGGCCACCATACCGGTGTCGCCCATGAGCCGGTTGACCAGCATGCCTGTGCTGTGCTTGCTGTAAAAACGGAGCGACATATCCAGCATATGGCGGTAGAGCGCATTGCGGATATCGAAGACGAAGCGCTGGCCGACGTAGGCAATTCCTTGCGTCTGAATAAACGCAAATACCGGGACCAGCACAATGAGGGCAATCCGCCAGAAGCTCAGCGAAAAAATCAGGTCCTGCCGGTTCAGGCTGACCACCTGGTCAATGAAGGCCCGCGTGATCAGCGGCGAGCACATGTTCAGGATGGAAAGCAGGACCGTCAACAGCAACAGCCGGATCAATACCCAGCGGTAAGGGGCGAGGAAACCCAGGACAATCAGGAAATTTGATTGTTTTTTTGGCGCCATAATGAGGAATGGTTAATGGAAAATGGTTCATGGTTCATGGAAGTCACACAGAGCTTTGCCACAGGACCACGAGACCTCGATCAGTAAGGTAAACTCAAGTGGGTCTTGATGGATCGTGTGCTACGGTCTTTCGCTCCGGGTTCAAGCATGCTTCGTCTGGACCACATTAACCATCAACCATCGCCCATCACCCATCCATCGCCCATAATCCCTAATTCAGCCCGAACAGAAAAAACCAGAGGCAGGTTTTCCCGTAATAGATCTTAGCTTCCGCCGTGGTGCCGGGCGGGACGGCATGGTTCTGCGGGTCGAAACTGCAGAAGGCCACCCGGTAAGTCGTTTGCCCGTCCGACTGGATCACGTTGCGCAGGTACTGAACCTTGCCCCGGAACCGGACACGCTGGAGGCCGCGGTAGGAAGCCAGCCAGGCGTAATACCGGTTGCCGATCGTCACACGCAGGGCGTGGCGCTCCAAAATGCGCAGTTTCAGGATTTGCTTTTCGCCGCCGAAGATTTCGTAGAGCAGGGTCTCCGGCCGCACCAGTTCGCCCAGGACAAACTCATAGCGGAGCACCTGGCCGGCGATCGGCGCGCGAATCTCGCGCGTCCGAATGGTGGCCTCCGCCCGTGCCGCCGCGTCCTGCCGCGACTCCAACTCCTGACGCAAAACGGTCATATCTTTCTCGTACAGGCTCATATCTTTTTTCAGCAGGGAATCCAGCTCCGCGCGGGCAAGCTGTTCCTTCAACTGGTCGTCCTCCAGCACACTGCCGGCCACCAGGCCGCGTACCATACCCTCCCGGGTGCGGGCCAGGCGGCTCATGGCGTTCTGCAGGCGCAGGTTGGCAACGGCAATATCCTCGCTCAGTCGCCGCTTCTGTTCGGCGACCTGGGTTTCGCGTTGCTTCAGCTCCGCTTCCGCCTTCTGAACCTGGTTG
Organism: Verrucomicrobiota bacterium; assembly: GCA_043825055.1. Taxonomy (GTDB): domain Bacteria; phylum Verrucomicrobiota; class Kiritimatiellia; order JAAZAB01; family JAAZAB01; genus VSJD01. Next base: position 4,188 of record JBDRSI010000304.1, on the reverse strand, counting down.
CGGACCTCCTCCAGAGACGCCTGCTCCTCGGCACAGCTTAACTGGACCAGCATATCGCCCTGCTTGACCCGTGCTTCCGATTGCACCAGGATGTTGGAAATGAGGCCGACCACCGGGGAACGCACTTCGGCGTAATGCTCGGTCGTTACGTAGCCGCTGGCCGGCACGTACTGGTTCACCCGGATCGCAAACCCGGCCAGGATCGCGCCAACGGCTGTGGCCAACCCATAAGTCAGGAGGCGCCGTTGTTTCAGCCGGCGCTCCTGGGTCGTTAACGGCAGGTCGGCGGCATCCGTTTTCTGAAAAATCCCCATATTACTTCTTCAGGTTTTTGATTTTCAGAAAATCCTTGGCAATCATACGGATGCCGTCGGTTTCGTCGTCATAGCGCTTGGTGCACAGGTTGCATTTGGAGCACTTGGTCTCGTAGCAGTTCCGATGCACGCGTGACGGATACATCTTCCGGAAGGCTTCATAACAGGCGGTCGAGCAGAATACGTAGCGTTCCTGGCTACAGCCGAAAGCCGCCTGCACCAGGCTGAAGCCATCCTTTTCCGGGTCCGCCGAACCGTTGCACCACGCGCATGCAATCTTCATACGATCAGTGACCTGCTTATAACGCTGGGCAATTTCCGCTTCCGTCCAGATATATTCAATCCAACTTACGGCGTCTTTGGGCACCTTGGCGCTGACGACGTCGTTCCTGATAATGAACACATCGCCCGTGGTGAGGACATAACAGTGCTCACCCTCAATCGGAACGTTGTTTTCCCGCAGGTGGACGCGCACCGGACCGTGCTGGGGCACCTCAAAGGTGTTCCAACCACAGGCTATGCAAATCGTGGCGAACAGATGCTCATTCAGGTGCTCCCCGCACCGGGGGCACATGCCCATTTGGATGACGTGCAGGTCCTTGACGGAATCCTCCGCCGCCCCTTGGACCTGTTCCTCCGCCTCCTGATGAAGCCGTTTTTCTTTTTCGCCGTATTCATCCTCCAGGATCATGATGTCACGTTCCAGATTATCCCTCTGCTGGTCCGGCAACACGATATTTTCCAGAGTCGGCTGATCCACAGCCTCTTCCGGGTTTTTCCCCAATCCGAACATTTGCTTAAACTTGCGCATGATCCCGTCCTTCCTCCTGATTAAAAAACGGATTAAAATTCGTCAGCATAACCCGACGCATACATAAAACTGGAATACGCCCGTAATAACTCGCCTGCAATAATTATTTGTCTTTTCAAGGCGTCCGTCAAGTCTTTTTGGGCATCGAGCACGTTACGACTGCGCCCCTCGCCCAGGCAAAACCGCTCGTTTTCGGCTTCCAGCGCCTGACGGGCCGCCACAATGGCTTGCGAAACCAGGCTCAGCCGATCCTGGGCGGATATAAACTGTTCATGCTGAACTTTTAATTCCGCCCGGATCCGGATGGCCGTCTGGCGGAGCAGTTCGTGCCGTGCATCAATAGTCGCGCTAATCGCCCGCATCCGTGCCTTTTCCGTTCGATACCCCCAGGGGCGCTTCCAGGTCAATCCGATGCTCGCCCCCAGGTTTCGCTTGCTCAGGTAGTGGCCGGTGCCGATGACATCGTTCGGGTCCTCCCCCTGCAGGATCGTCTCCATGTTCAGCGACAAATCGGACCGCAGGTTATCCTGGTTAATGGCCTGTTCCTTCTTCGCCACCTCGATAAAATCCAGGATCTCGTTGTAATCCCCGCGGGCCTTGAGCGCCTTGTCCTCGGCGAACAATGGCGGCAGTTCCACGGATTCCGCCCACAAAATGAGCGTGTCGAAGGAGGCGCGTACCGGCCGCGCCGGCGGGGATGTGCCCAGCAGTTCCAAAAGCCTGGTTTGCGTAGTCTGGCAGGCCTGCTGGTCCGCCGTCTCCGATTCCCGCCGCAGAGCCACCTCGGAGCGCGCCGTGAACAACTGGTAGCCCGGCACGATCTTGAGCTGGACAAGTTCCTGGGCTTCCTTCAGCAGTTTTTCCACGCGGGTCAGGGCCGCTTGCGCCACGCTCCGCTGGGCCACGGCTTCCAGCACGGCGATGTATTGTTGTTCGACGTCATGCCGGCATTGCTGGGTTACCGCCTGCCAGTGGTTCTGTGCCATACGATGACGCTTGGCGGCGCGCTCATCGGAAAGTTTCCATTGGAGAAATCCGCGGTCGCGCAGGAGCGGCACACCCAGCCGGAGCCCTGCCAGACTCTGCCATAGATCGTTATTATTGCCTCCGAACACATTCGTCACGGTGCTATCCTGCAACTGGGAATAATAACTTTCTTCGACCCGTGTGCCCAGGTAAACACCGGGCAGGACGGCTGCATCCACGCCGGCGCGCAATAAGGCTTGATTGTAGCCGGCGTTGTAATCGGCCTGCGATGCGCTTGCATTCAACTTGGGATCAAAAAACCCGCGCAGTTCGTCGCGTTCAGCCTGGGCACGGCTGACCTCGAACTGGGCCGCCTGAACGGCGGGGTTGTTGGCAAAAGCTTCGGCCACGAGCGCTTCCAACTCCAGGTTGGCCCGCGCCGCCGGAAGCCAGGCGATTGCGCCCAGCCCTAGTGCCGCCACTTTTAACCATAACCTTTTCTTCATAAGCGCGATGGGCTCCTTTCATTTAAGGCTATCTTGGGCACTCCGTATTACGGATGTTCTAAATTTAAAAGAGCTTTGACAGCTTTATCTTTTGATTTGACCCCAATTTCCGGAATTGTCAGCGGCCCATCCGGCAGAACGGCCACCGGCGTATTTTCTCCGAGCCGGCGCATGACAGACACAAGATATGCATTAAGACTTTCCACATAATCCATATGTGCCCGGCGCACTTCGTCGGCCGGCAGAGCGCTAAACAGAGCTACTTTAGCCCGGACCTGGATCATGGCCAGTAACTGCGCTTCCCACTGATCAAACATTGAAAAACCCGGCTTTAGAACAGTGTCCAGAATTGCCTGCGGCGAATTGTGTTCAAACAGCAAACGCGCAAAATTGCCATGCGCCGGAAAACCGTCAGCGCATTCACTGACGGCAATAATCAGGCCGCCGTCATCCACAATCTGCGCGGCTGCCGATATTCCCTTGACCGACTGGTAAAGATTCTGGTCCAGCGGATAGCCGCCGTTGGTGGTAATCACAACCGGAAAACGCCGGGCACATTTGACCATGGCTGATTCTCTGGTAAACGCGCATCCTTTAAGATGCGCCGCAATCGGGTCACCGCAGAAAAACCCGGTTATGCCGTGCTTCCGGTTAAGCGTTACATTGACGCAGAAATCAACGGGCACGCGCGAACCGAATTTTCGGATCAATTCCTGAGTGGGGTTATTCTCCAGCACGCCCCACGTGCTCTGCGGATGCCCGACAACCGACGAGCGATGATAGTAAAGAATTGAATTAATATCCGCCACGCCGGGCATAACCGCCTTATATCCGCCGGAAAAACCGGCCATGAAATGCGGTTCAATAAACCCCATAAGGATGCGCCGGTCAGCCGCCGTGTATTCCCTGTTCATATACAAGGTCCCGCCGTCTTCGCGTCGGCCAACGGGCAGCATCGTCTGAAAATCATGCGCATTGTGGTTGACGATCCGATAACGCGCAACGATTTCAGCGCCCAGCATTTCTTTAAGTTCCGCCGGAGCGCACGGACGGTGCGAACCCGTGCCAATAATGATAATGAAATTATCGGCGCGGACATGGGAAAGCTCGCTGAAAAGCCATGGCAGGATACGTTGGGACGGAAACGGACGGGTTATATCGGGAACCAATATGGCCACCTTGTCGGAACGGCTGATAATCCGGCGGAGTGGTCGGGCATTAATCGGCGAACGGACGGCATTTGAAAATGCACTTTTTTCGTCAGTCAGTCCTGCCACGCAACGCGGTTCAAGCATTGCGAGGTTAGTAAAAGGCGCTTGCGCCGTTATAAAAGTTTTGCCGTATGGAAGATTGATCTGCATAAATGCAGAAGTCCGTAGCCAACTCGTACTCCCGCCTTCGCGTAGCCCGCTATGACGAGCGCAGGAAGGTCGTAGCGAAGGTTTTGCTTCGCAGGGCAGCAAAGTCAGAATAAAGCAATCACAATTTAAAACAATAACTTATTAGCCAGTGGTTTTGCCACATTCTGGCTCCTGGCTCTTGACTACTGAATTCCAATCTTTATATTCAATCACATTCCCGCGGTTCAAAA
>JBDRSI010000303.1:0-4829 GCA_043825055.1 Verrucomicrobiota bacterium | reverse complement strand
GTGATTTTTCAGGAAACAGTCTGTAGCACAGTTTATAACAAGACAATTGACATGAAAAACGCGGATTTGAACACATTGATTCGTCTGGAGGCCATTGGCACTGATTGCATGCTCATTTCCAACCCGTTTTATTTGAACGATATAACATGATCGGGCAAAGCTTGCGACCTTTTTGAGTAAGCTCTATTTAGGACTTATCCCCAAGACCGCAATCTTGCGGTAATCGGGCCTGACATCATAAGCCGTGTCGCTCTGATTGGAACCATGTAAAAAACATGACGGAATGCATTGATTTTGAACAGAGACGGTGATAATAATTAAGCCGAACACAACAACGCTTCGTCCACAGAATCAACGCAACAAGGGAGGAACCGGCGCTATGCAAATCGAAACCAGCAAGATTGATCAGACGGTCGTCCTGGAAATCAAGGGCCGCATGGATGTCATTGCCGCAATGGAGTACGAAAAAGCGATCACGGAGTGTCTCCAGCGCGGCGACCGGCAGTTCGTCGTGGACCTTAACGCCTTGGACTATATTAGCAGTGCAGGTTTGCGCAGCCTGCTGACCACCGCCAAAAAAATCAAGGAAGCGAAAGGCACAGCAAACTTCTGCAATGTCCAAGGCGTCGTTAAGGAAGTCTTTGCCATGTCCGGCTTCGATTCCATCTTGCCGATCTTCAAGTCGGTAAAGGATGCCTTGCCGGGTTAGTTAACCTTAGTACCTTGAACGTTGTGAACCGCTATGAAAAACAAGAATATTTTACCCACCGCGAATGAACGCGAATAGACGCGAATACCGGCAGGGACGGTGGAGTTTGCTATTTACAAGAATCTTTTTTATGCTTCATTAGCGTTTATTAGCGTCCATTTGCGGTTGATTTCTTTGGGTTGCGGGCATAGCCCGCGTTAGACCTATGCAAATTATCGTTAAACAGAAAGATCCCGCCGTCATCTTGAGCATCAACGGGCACTTTAATGCCGGCGCTGCCCCGGAATTTGAGCGGATTTTTAACCAGTACCTGGATGCCGGTAAACGCCGTTTCGTCCTGAACCTGGCCGAGCTGAACTTTGTCAGCAGTGCGGGCCTGTGCAGTATTCTTGCGACCGCCAAGAAAATTAAGGAGCGGGACGGGAACCTGGTGATTTGCGCCCTGCAAGGCGAAGCGCTCAAAGTGTTCGAGATATCCGGGTTTGCCACCTTGTTTTCCATTTACCCTACGGAGGCGGCGGCGCTCAAACAGGTATGATTCTGTCCGACTACCATGAAACAGGTAACCAATGCTCACCGAATCCTGTTCTTGGTCGGCTTGATCTTCCTGTCCGGCACACTCGCGCTGAAGGCCGCATCGGCCGACGCTAAGCCGGCCGTATTGGTGCCGCAATGGGAACCCCAGGCCCAATTCGCCGGGTATTATGTCGCTGTCGAAAAAGGTTTTTATGCCCGCTACGGCCTGGCGGTCACCGTGCTCCGAGGCGGCCCGGACCAGCCGATTGGCCGCCTGCTCCTGGAAGGCCAGGCGGACTTTGCCACAACGTTCCTAACCTCCGCGCTGGAAAAGCGTTCCCTTGAAGGGCTTCCGCTGGTCAATATCGCCCAAATGGTCCAACGCTCCTCGCTCTTGCTGGTGGCCCGTAAATCGTCCGGCATCCGTTCGCCCGCCGATTTGCGGGGCAAAACGGTCAGCCTCTGGCCGGATTTTGCTGTTCAGCCCAAGGCCCTATTCCGTAAATTCGGCGTGGAACCGCGGGTGCTGACCCAGGGCGCAACGATCAATCTTTTTTTGCGCGGGGCAGTGGATGCCGCTTCCGCCATGTGGTATAATGAATATCACATGCTGATCAACAGCGGGTTGGAAGAGCAGGACCTGACGGTCTTCTTTTACGACCAGTTCGGCCTGAATTTTCCGGAAGACGGTATCTATTGCCTGGCGCCGACTCTGAAACAGGATCCGGACCGTTGCCGCCGGTTTGTGCAGGCCTCGATTGTCGGCTGGCAATACGCGTTTCAGCATCCCGAGGAAGCGCTGGATATCGTCATGCGGCAGGTAACGGCGGCCAATCGTCCGACCAATCGCGTCCACCAACGCTGGATGCTGAACCGCATGAAGGATCTCATGCAACCGCCTGGCGCCCGGCCGTTTGGCACGCTTACGGAAGCCGACTACCTGCGCGTGGCCCGGGAACTGAAAGACGTCGGCCAGATTAACACCATCCCGGCCTGGAACGAATTTTATGAAAACTGTGCCCTTGACATTCCGACGGACCAGCCTGGCCGTTAAGCTCGGCTTAATGGTCCTGGCGGGCACTTCGTTGGTATTCGCCGCGGCCTTTCTTTACAATCATGCGCTTTCGCGCCGCAGCATTTTACGCAACGCGGAAACGAACGCCCGTAATCTGGCCGGCGCCACGGTAAGCCGGATTGAGGCCGTATTGAACGGCGTGGAAAAGATTCCCTGCTACATGGCGCTCTGCCTGGAACAGCGCGACTGGGCGCGCGTAGACCTGGTCGCCTTCATCCGCAACGGGCTGGTGGCCAACCCGGATATTTTCGGATCGGCCGTGGCGTTTGAACCGTACGCGTTCGATCCCCAGTCCAGGTTTTTTGCGCCGTACTGCTGTCGCCAGGGCGCGCATATCCGGCAAACCTGGCTGGGTAGCGACCAGTACCAGTATTTTAACTGGGACTGGTATATCCTTCCCAAAGAACTCAAGCGCTCCGTGTGGAGCGAACCATATTTCGATGAAGGCGGTGGTAATGCTATCATGACCACGTATTCCGTGCCGTTTTACCGTCCGGTAAACGGACAACGGCAATTTCAGGGAATTGTTACGGCCGATATCACGCTGGACTGGCTGGTCAACATGGTCGCATCGGTGTCTTATCTCAAGACCGGTTATGCTTTCTTGATTTCGCAGAACGGTGTGTTCGTGACGCATCCCGACAAGCGCTTGATCATGCGTCAAAGCATATTTGACGTGGCCGAGGGCGCCGCCGACGCGCATCTGCGGCAAGTTGGCCAGACAATGGTTCGCGGCGCCACGGGCTTTGTACGGCTGGAAAGCCCGTTCCTGGGCAAGCCTTCATGGTTGTATTACGCGCCGTTGAAATCGCCGGGCTGGTCATTGGGCGTGCTATTCCCGGAAGACGAACTGTTCGCCGATGCACAGCGCATGGGCCGCAACATTCTGCTGATCGGCTTGGCAGGCTTCGTCGTCCTTTTCCTGATCATTGTGTTGATTTCGGCCGCCGTGACCCGGCCCATTCGGGCCCTGGCCCGGACCACCGCGGAAATTGCGCGCGGCAACCTGGATATCAAATTGCCGCTGGTCAAAAGCCGCGACGAAGTGGGCGAGCTCTCGTACGCTTTCGACAACATGCGCGTAGCCCTCAAGGAGTATATCGCCGGCCTTACGGAAGCCACCGCCGCCCGGGAGCGTCTGGAAAGCGAACTCAAGATTGCCCGGACGATTCAAATGAGCTTCCTGCCGAAGCGCTTTCCGCCTTTCCCCGAACAGGCCGAATTCGATCTCTATGCCCGATTGGAGCCCGCCAAGCAGGTTGGCGGCGATCTCTACGACTTTTTCCTGCTCGACGACCAGCATCTGTTTTTCAGCATTGGGGATGTCTCCGACAAGGGTGTGCCGGCGGCGCTTTTCATGGCCGTAACCAAAACACTGATGAAAGGGATTGCCATGCAAGGCGAACTTGATCCAGCCGGCGTGCTGGAACACGTCAACCTGGAATTGTGCAGTGAAAACGATACGCTTATGTTTGTGACTGTCTTCTGCGCCATGCTTAATTTCCGCACGGGTAAGCTGGTATATTCCAACGCCGGCCACAATCCCCCGCTGATCCGGCGCGCCGGCGGCCAGCCGGCGGAGTTGCCCGTGCCCAAGGGCATTATCCTGGGCACGATCAAGGAAGCCCGCTATACGACCGCTTCCCTGACCCTGCGCGCCGGCGATACGCTGGTGCTCTATACCGATGGCGTAACCGAGGCCATGAATCCAAGCCAGGACTTATATTCGCTGGAGCGTTTGCGTGACGTTGTGGCCAAGGTCAGCGATCAGAACCCCAAAACCATCGTGGACGCCATCTTCCAATCCGTCAGTGCCTATGCCGCCGGCGCGCCGCAGTCCGACGACATCACCGTCCTGGCCTTGGATTACCGCGGCTGAGATCAAGCGCAAGGTTATCACCCTAAACCCGCGCAAGACCGCCAGAACCGGCAAGACGGTTTATATTCCCCTACGCCCAGCGCTTGCCGAGCTACTCCAAAAACGCCGCAACATGGTTGCCGGGAATCTGGCATTCCCCGAACTGGCCGCCGCCTATGAGCGCGATTCGGGATCAGTATCCAAGCGCGTTCAATCGGTATTTACGAAGGCAGGATTGATCACCACGGAACACCGGCCGGGAGTCGAACGGGCTGGTGTCGTTTATGGCGCGCACAGCCTACGTCACTACTTCGCAACGCAAGCCCTGGCCGCCGGCATACCCGGCGAAATTGTGAAGCGCATTACCGGCCACAGCAGCGACGCCATGCTGGAGGGTTACGAGCACGTTGACGCGGCCATGATTAGCAGATTTGCGGCGAAGTTAAGCAACGGCAAGATACCCGCCGCCCTACCCGCCCACGGCACAGACATCCGGAAGCAAGTCCGGGCATTGGCCAAGACGTTAAACGGGAAGACATTGGGCAAGGTGAAAAAGGAATTGAAATGGAGAAACGAATTTAGAGTCCCGGAATGGGGAACCGGGGCCGGTGCGTCAAGGTGCGGATGCTATCAATATCGGCAATCCGTTAGTACCTTAACCATTCGGAACC
>JBDRSI010000302.1:0-3802 GCA_043825055.1 Verrucomicrobiota bacterium | reverse complement strand
AACCCGTGCATGCTCGTGAATTCACCGCCGAAGATGGCGGCTCCGCCCCGTGCTTGGGCTGGCCGGGTATGCGAAACGCATCCCCGGCCAGCCCTGCGCCGGAGTGCCGGTCAACAGCCACGTTGGCAGCAGAAATGAATGGATTGATAACTCGGCAGTATCGTGCTAAGGTAACGAGATGACAACAAAGGAAAAACTGGTTCATGCGGTTGAAGATCTGTCCGATGACGCCACCATCGAAGATGCCATGGAACGTTTGCTGTTTCTGGCAAAGATCGAGAGGGGTATTCAGCAGGCTGATGCCGGACAAACGATCGCTCATGACCAAGTGAAGAAGAGGATGGCCAAATGGCTGAATTGAGGTGGACGCCGCAAGCATCTGACGATCTGGAGGCGATCACCAACTTCATTGCAGCTGATTCGCCTCACTACGCCAGCCTTTTTGCCATGGATATTCTGGCCTCTGTCGAACGACTTGTGACCTTCCCGCACTCCGGCAGGATGATTCCCGAAATGAACGATCCCGCCGTGCGGGAAATCATCCTCGGCAATTACCGAATTGTGTATCGAGTAAGGCGCGACTTCGTTGAACTTCTGACCGTATATCATGGGGCGAGACTGCTGGACCCGTCTCGTCTGACATAGGACTGCCAACAATCGGGCTGTTGCCCGTCAGTCGAGCGCATTGTCCTCCGCCTTGCTATACCATAGGTGAATAACATGAAGAAAGAATATGATTTTTCCGGAGCACAACGTGGGCGTTTTTTCAGAAAAGGACTGAAATTAAACATCCCTGTGTATTTGAATAAAGAAACCTATCCTTTTGTTGAAGAACTGGCGGAGCGGAAAAAGAGCGATATTTCCTCGGTGGTCAACGAGTTGCTCAAAGGCGACATTCAACTTGTAGGCATGTTGAAATAAGCAAGCGATCGGTTTCAGCCTACCTCGTTCCGCTCGGCAACCTTCAAGGCGGGCGTTAAGCGTAGTGGAAGAACCAAGAACGAGGGGCGAATCCTTATCCCCATTTCCCATGAACCATTTACCATCTGCCATTCCCCCCACCATGCGGGCCGTGCGTCTGCACGGCGCCGGATTTGAAAACATCCATGTGGATACCGTGCCGGTCCCGCGGCCCAACGACAACCAGGTGCTGGTGCGGGTGGATGCAGCGGGGGTCTGTTCTTCCATTCTCAAGCTGGTGGCCCAGGGAAGCGAGCATACCTTCATCAACGGCTGGGACTTGGCCAAGTACGCAATCATTCTCGGCGATGAAGGCTGTGTGACCGTTGTCCAAGCCGGGAAAAACGTGGCCGCCAAGTATGCCGTGGGCCGGTGCTATGCCACCCAGCCGGCGGTGGATCATCCCCCGGTCAATCACCGTGAGCGGTACCGAAACGGCGGAGCGGGCATGGAAAAAGTGGCGATCGGTTATTCCCTGCCCGGGCACTTGGCCGAATACATGCTGATCACCGAAGAGACAATTGCCGCCGATTGTCTGCTGCCCCTGCCTTCCGACGCCATTCCCTTTTTTGCCGGGGCTCTGTGCGAACCGCTCTCCTGCGTGATTTCAGCCCAGGACCGGCACATCCACATTCACCAGAAATCGCCGACCGCGCCGCGTGTCCCGCAGTTGGGTCTGTTGCGCGGTGGCGTGGCCGTGGTCATTGGCGCAGGGCCCATGGGCCAGATGCATGCCGAGGCCGCCTTGCGGTTTTCGCCGAGCCACTTGGTCGTCATGGATATCATCGAGGAACGCCTGGCGTGGGTTCGCGCGGGTTTGGCGGAAAAAGCCCGGCAAGCCGGCACGGAATTGCATGCCGTGCTTTCAGCTGAAGGCCCGGCGCTCATCCAACAGGTCAGTAACGGCAAGGGCGCCGATGACATCATCGCCGCCGTGGGGATCCGCAACGTGCAGCAAGAGAGCCAGCAGTGGTTGGCTAAAGGTGGCGTGTTGAATCTCTTCGGCGGATTAAAGCGGGGCGAACACATGATCGAGCTTGATACTCTCCGCGTGCACTACGACGAAATCCGCCTCTGTGGATCGAGTGGCGGCAGTCCGGCGGATGTTGTGGAAGCCCTGCGCATGGTGGCTGCCGGCGAGTTCAATCCCGGCCTGCACCTGGACATGGTCGGCAGTCTGGACCAGTTTCCGAAAGCCCTGGATCTGATCAAGGCCCAGTCCGTGGAAGGCAAGATCGTGCTCTATCCGCAGATTCCATCAATGGACCTGTTGCGCGTCAAGGCCTGGACCCGCCGCGACGAAACCGACTTTCTCAAGTCCCGCCGGAAAATCTGATTCTCTGCCTGCGCTAACGCGGGCGTACCCGCAACGTTCGATGCGATCAAGGAAGGGGAGGATACCATGACAGACATACCTCGCTGTGATTTTCACATTCATACCAAGTACCTGGGCTGTGCAAACGGCACCATGGAGGTTCCTGCCATCGTGAGAGAATGTGAACGGCTTGGTGTGGCGTCACTGGGAATAACAGACCACTTGAATTCCCTGGACAGACTCGACCTCCATGTGCCCATCAAAAAAGACATTGATGAATTGGATACGGAGATAGCGGTGTACTTCGGCGTCGAGCTCAACTTCCTTGCCGCTGACGATGGCTTCGCCTGCAGCGCGGAGATCAAAGAGCAGTACGGGTTCCAATTCGCTATCGGCGGCATACATGCCACGTACATGGAGACATATGACCTCAAGAGGCTGGTGGATATTCAACACCGCCATCACCTCAAGACCTGCTGCGATCCACTGGTTGATGTGCTCGTGCATCCCTACTGGTTTGGCAAGGGTGAGTTTGATAAGAAGGGATGGCCGTGGTTCGACTCCATGCGGGCTGTACCCGAGGCGTATGCCCGCGAACTTGGACAAGTGGCTCGAGAGACAAACACAGCCATCGAGATCAACGCGTGTGCCAACCTCAAGAATCCCGCGTACAGCGACCGCTACGTCAAGGAGTATGTTACCTATCTGTCCATCATCGCCGGGGAAGGCCCCCGGTTCGCGATGGGTTCAGACGCCCATGATATCGGGGGGCTTGGCACGATACAGACCGCTTGGGAGGTTGCCGCGCAGCTAAATTTGACAACGGATCGCATCTGGCGCCCGCCCTGCCGACCTATGGTCGGTTTGCAGGAGCGAACCACGAAGAGCCATCATCGAACCAAGGAGTCCAGATGACGCGGTGCCTGCGGCGCGCGGACGCGCCGCGGAATAGTCGGGCGGGGCGACTCCGTCCCCCTCCGTGGTCCCTGCGGTGCTGCGCGCTTTGGAACCACGAGGTGGACTTGGCGAAGTTCCCTGCTAACCGGTACAGACGCCGTTAGCAGGTACTTTTGCAGGGCACCGCACCGGTCGGTGCGTAGAAACAAGATATTAGAATCCTGTTGACATTATTGAATACATCGCATACTCTGTATTTCATTGACATACAGAAAGGAGAACAACATGAGCACTGCCGTATCCATTCGACTGCCTGATATTATTGCCAAAGAACTTGGCCACATTGCCAAGGAAACCGAACGCCCCCGGTCTTTTCATGTTCAGAAGGCGCTGGAATCCTATATCGAGGAATTCGCCGACGTGCAAATTGCACTGGATCGGCTGCGCGATCAGAAAGACACCGTCGTCTCCGGCCATGAACTGAGGAAGTCCCTTGGCCTATAACATCACCTACAAGAAAAGTATCGGCAAGGACATCGGCAACTTGGGGAAGGCCGAGGCGCGGCGGATTCTCGACAAGATCGAGAAGGATCTTACAGCCCGTGCCAACCAGTATCCCGTTCTCAAGGG
>JBDRSI010000301.1:0-7038 GCA_043825055.1 Verrucomicrobiota bacterium | reverse complement strand
CCACCGTAGCCCCTTGGGCGAAGGCGGGACGACGGACTGATAATTAGCCAAAGATATTTGAAATTTTGGCATGACTATACGCAGGATGACAAAACAATGTTCAATATAAAATGAACAGATTATACGAAGTAAAATCTAATCACGGATCACTGCCGTATATGGAATGTCGCAAGAAAATCATCCCCTATCTGATCCTAATCGGCGTAGTCATGGCAAGTGTCGCCGGGGCACAAACGAACGTCCCGACTCTCCGATCCCGACTCTCCGATCCCGACTCTCAGAGAGGTCGGGAGGGAGGGACGCCCGGACTGTGTCTGGCGCAGGAACTTTCCGGCGAGAGTCAGCATAAGCCCGCGGCACTGGAGTATCGCCGGCTGGCGCTAAGCGAAACCAAGGCCCAAGCGCGCGGCGGATTGTTCTGGGCGGCTGCCTATGAATATATCCAGGCCCGGCAATGGAACTTAGCGCCGATCCTGTTGGATCGGGCTGAGGATAGCGACCGCGAACTTAAGCCCGTGGCGCTGTTACTGCGCGCGGAAGTTGCGTCCGCTGAGAAAAAGCATGTAGAGGCTGTGTATTACCTGCAGAGCGCGGTCGGCGAAGAGACCACGAGCGACATGCGGAAATTTATTGTCCGGCGGGTGGCCGGCGAACACCTGCGCGCGGGCCAACCGGCTCAGGCCCGCGCGGTCCTGAGCCAGGCGCCGGGCGATGAAGCCGCGGCGCTGGCGGCGCTGACCAGCTACGCACGGGAGCGGGACAAAAGTCCGGTGCTGGGCGGTGTGCTGGGCCTCATTCCCGGACTGGGCTATATGTATGCCGGGGAATATGCCAACGGCTTGCGCAGTTTGATTCTTAACGGATTGTTCATGGGTGCCATGGTGTATTCGGGCGTGGAAGACCAGTGGGGCGCGTTTGCCGTGATTTCCTTCTTCGAACTCACCTGGTATAGCGGGAGCATTTACGGCGGCATTGACGCGGCCCAGCGCTACAACCGTGCCCGCCAGGAGCGATGTCTGGAAGCCGTGCAAGGCCAGGCTGCGTTTATCCCGGATTTCAAGCAGTTGCCGATCGTCTCCCTCCAATTTCGGTTCTGAAACCAGTGATCAGGTCCTTTTACGGGGAGGGCGTTATCGGGCGCGGCTGTTTTTTCGGGGAGCCTTCGTTTTGCCTTGTTGACGACACAGCGCTTGGGTTACAATAATAACCATGAAAGCGGTTGCCGAACTTTTAAATGAAATGCGTGATACCGGTGTTATCGCGGACTACGCGCTGTTTGGCGCGGCGGCGCAAATGCGTTACACCGAGGCGGTGGCCACATTGGACGCGGATATGCTGGTGGCGGTGTCGGCACAAGAGCGCTTGGACGTTCTGGCCCCGCTCTACGAGTTCTGTGCCCGGAGGGGTTATCGGCCCGAAGGCGAGGCTGTGCGCGTTGGGGCGTGGCCCGTTCAATTTATCCCGGTATTCAGTCCTCTCGCCGAAGCGGCCTTGAAGGAAGCGGATACCACCGATTTCGAAGGTGCGCCATTACGCGTGGTGCGGGCTGACTACCTTGCTGTCCTGGCGCTTAGTGTCGGGCGGGCCAAGGACTTTGCGCGCGTTCTGGCTTTGATCGAGAGCGGAAGCGTTTCGCCGGAGAGGATCATGGAGCTTGCCGGGCGGCACGGGCTTTCCGATGCTTGGCTCCGTTTCAAGACGAGGTTTCTGGATGAATGATGCGCGAGCGTTATTGGAGCGGCAGGCGGCGTGGCAGAAAACACGCGCCCGTCTCACTTGGAGCGAAAAGATCCGTCAAGCGGAGGTCCTGCGCGACGCACTCTTGAACTTGCGCCGCACACGTCCAGGCCAACTAAAGAACAGCGGCATCGCGCCTTTTGACAAGCACGCTCCATGAACGTAAAGACCTGCCCGCAATGCTACGCATAGCGTTGCCGGCGGGCCTGCCCGCCCGCAGTGACGATGCGCTTTTCCCATTGCTTTGCCGGCGCGGGGTCAGCATAATAAGACACAATCCACGGGGAAATGGCAACGGACCTATAGGCTCTAAGGGAGAACCGCGATGGATGTTTCTGTAATTGTGCCGGTTTATAACGAGGTGGAAAACGTGGAGCGGTTGTGCGAGCGGTTGCACACGTCGCTCGCCCGGCTGGGACGCACCTATGAAATTGTTCTGGTGGATGACGGCAGTTGCGACGGCACGTGGGGCAAGTTAAAAGAGCAGGCGGCCAAGATTCCGCATATGCGCCTCATCCGGCTACGGCGCAACTTCGGCCAGACCGCCGCCATGAGTGCCGGCATGCATCAGGCCAAAGGCGAAGTCATGGTTACGCTGGATGCCGACCTGCAGAACGATCCGGACGATATTCCGCTCCTGCTGGAGCGCATGGATCGCGGCTTTGATGTCGTCAGCGGGTGGCGCAAAGACCGCAAGGACCCCTTTATCCATCGGCGTCTGCCGTCCATTATCGCCAACGCGCTTATCCGCCGGGTCACGGGCGTGCCCATCCATGATTTCGGCTGCACTCTCAAAGCCTACCGCCGCGAGGTGCTCGAGAATGTCCAGCTGTACGGCGAGATGCACCGGTTCATTCCGGCCCTGGCCAGCTGGGTGGGCGGAACCGTGGACGAAGTGGTCGTGCGCCATTTTCCCCGGGAGTTCGGTAAATCCAAATATGGCCTGTCCCGCATCGTGCGGGTGGTGCTCGACCTCTTTACGGTTTCGTTCCTGCTCCGCTACAGCCGCAGTCCCATTCAGATTTTCGGCCGCATTGGATTGATCCTGGGTATGCCGGGACTACTGATGCTGACTGGAATGGTGTTAGCCAACCTGTCCTATCACGTGTTTGGCACCCATTTTGCCGCCGATCTCCTGAAGCGTCCGTTCTGGGTCATGACTTCCTTCATGCTGATTTTTTTCGGGATCCAATTCATCAGCATGGGCATTCTCGCGGAACTCCAGATTCGGACGTATCACGAATCTCAGGGCAAAAAGATTTATGTCATCAAGGAAATCCTCGAGCCGAAAGAGCCGGTTTAATAAATAGCCGCTTGTTAAGTATTCCATCCCATGTATCTGGCCCTTTCAGGACGCGCTTCCGCTCTTGCCGATTCGTTCGCCCCGGCGCAAGTTTCCGGCGCTTTGTTCGCTTTGATCGGCCTTTATCTCCTGCTGATGCTGGTCGGTGTTGGAATTGACCTGGTGGTGATAACGCGGGTCCTGGCCCGGCCTTTGGCCTGGGATCGGTGCGTGGCCTGGGTAAAAGCCCGGCCGTGGAACTGGCGGGTGGCGGGCTGGGTGGTGCTTATTTTAATGTGTGTCCAGCTGGTGGTCGTGGGTGTTTATCGAACACTATCGGTTCTGGGATGGTTGCGCGGGAATGAGCCTGAATCTTTTAGTGCCCTGATCCAGGGCCTCTTTTTGCATACGGCCAGTTTGGTGATCCTGGCGCTGGTTCTGCGATCTCGCGTATGGACCTGGGGACAGGCGTTCGGTCTGCAGGCGCAGGGCTTGGTTCGGCGGTTGGGTGTGGGCATGGCGTTTTATGCCGGGATATTGCCGCTTTTCTTTTTTGCCGCCGTCCTTTCACGGCTGGTCATGTTGATCATCGGCTATCCGGTCACGATCCAGGACGTGGTGCTGATCTTTATGGAGCCGCAATCGCTCTGGACCCTGCTGGCCCTGCTGGGCCTTGCGATGATTGTCGCGCCGGCGGCCGAGGAAATCTTGTTTCGGGGCATCCTGTTACCGCTCCTCATGAAGCGCCTGGGCGCCGGGCCGGCCGTAATCCTGTCCTCGATCCTGTTCGCGCTGATCCATTTGCATGTGCCGTCATTTTTTCCGCTGTTTGTGCTCGCGATAGGCTTGGCGCTGGCCTATATTTACACTGGTTCCCTCTGGGCGCCGATGGTTATGCACGCCTTGTTTAACGGCATGAACTTGGGCCTCCTTTTACTGGCAACGACTTGAAGCAGCCTCGGGCAAGCCAATTGCAATTGGCTCGGGTTTAAAACATGGAACCGATTAAAACCATTGAGTGGATTGCGGATCAGCCGAAGAGGCTTGTGCCGGGTATGATCCGGTTGGTGGATCAAACGCGCCTGCCTAGCGAACTGATCCTCATGGAAATCCGGGATCCGCGGCAGGTGTGGACGGCGATAAAAACTCTGCAGGTGCGCGGTGCGCCGGCCATCGGCATCGCGGCGGCGCTGGGCGTTGTCGTGGCTGTCCAGGATTCCCGCGCCGCGACCGGCGCGGCACTTGTTGCCGAAGTGGATCAGGCGGCTGATTATTTGGCCACCTCGCGGCCGACGGCCGTCAATCTGTTCTGGGCCCTCGACCGTATGCGGCTTCGAGCGTGCGCGGACCGGCACCGGGCGCCGGCCGACCTGAAATCGCGATTGATTGAGGAAGCCATGGCCATCCTGAAAGAAGATCTCGCCATGTGCCGCGCCATCGGCCGGCACGGGGCCGATCTTCTGAAAGACGGCCAGACCGTGT
The DNA here is from genome assembly GCA_043825055.1 of Verrucomicrobiota bacterium. Taxonomy (GTDB): domain Bacteria; phylum Verrucomicrobiota; class Kiritimatiellia; order JAAZAB01; family JAAZAB01; genus VSJD01. Next base: position 2,537 of record JBDRSI010000301.1, on the reverse strand, counting down.
TGACGCATTGCAATGCCGGCGGCCTGGCCACCTCCCAGTTCGGCACTGCCCTGGCGCCCATATATATGGCCCAGGAACAGGGCAAACACATCCTTGTGTATGCCGATGAAACCCGTCCGCTCCTGCAGGGCGCCCGGTTGACGGCTTGGGAGCTCATGCGTGCCGGGATTGATGTGACCCTCATCTGCGATAATATGGCGGCCCAGGTCATGAAGGCAGGGCGCATTGATCTGGTTATGGTTGGCGCCGACCGCATCGCCGCCAACGGCGACAGCGCCAATAAAATTGGAACCTACGGCGTGGCCGTTCTGGCGCAGGCCCACCGGATTCCTTTTTATGTGCTGGCGCCGTCCTCCACCTTTGATCTGAAGCTGGCAACCGGCGATGCCATTCCCATCGAGGAGCGCGGCGCCGAGGAAATTACCTGCGGGTTCGGGAAGCGAACGGCCCCGGAACATGTGAAGGTGTATGCCCCCGCATTTGACGTCACTCCCGCCAGGCTCATAACGGCAATTATCTGTGAAAAAGGCATCCTCGCGCCGCCTTTTAACCAATCCCTGCAACAGGCGCTGGCAAGCGCTGGTTAGGAAACATGGGCATGGTTCAACGGTTCACGGTTAGTGGCGCGTGGCGCGCCACAGGGAGGTTTATGGCGCGTGGCGCGCCATTCACGGCTGGGAAATTCACTGGAAAAATCGGCAACTGTTGAACAGTGAACCGCTGAACCTTGAACCATGCCATATTTTGACGAAGTATTATGCGTGTTTTATTCATCAAGCACGACCCCTCCTACGCCGAGCCCTTGGGCCTGATGCAACTTTCGGCCGCGCTCAAGGCGGCCGGCCACGAGACCCGGTTGGTCTTTTCGTATCAACCGGACTTGTTGACGAAAGTTCAGGCTTACCGTCCCGGGGTGATTGCCTATAGCGCGACCACCGGTATCCATCGGACCTATGCGGCCATCAATCGCTGGCTCAAACGCCGCGCCGGATTTCCCTTTTTTGCCGTCTTTGGCGGACCCCATGTGACCTATTTCCCCGAATTTCTGGAGCAAAATCCGGAGGTGGATGGTCTTTGCCGGGGCGAGGGGGATGAAGCCTTGCCGGAACTGGTGGCCAGCCTGGTCTCGGGGCGGGACATTCGGCACATGCTCAACTGGCGCGTCCGAGCCGATGGGGTAATCTACGAAAATGAGGTTCGCCCATTAGTCCCGGATCTGAATCGGCTGCCGTTTCCAGATCGCGAAATACTCTATCAGGCCGACCCTTACCTGGGCCGGTTTGGGCTAAAACGATTCCTGGCCTCTCGCGGTTGTCCGTTTCATTGTTCCTATTGCTTCAATCATCTGTTCAATCGCCTGTATCAGGGCAAAGGCGAGATTGTGCGGCACATGTCAGCCGGTGCGTTGATTGACCAGATGGCCTTGGTTAAAGAGCGGTATGGTCTTAAATTCGTCAAATTCGTGGATGACAATTTCCCCGCCACCGACGATTTCCTGGAAGAATTTGTCGGCCGTTACCCCCAGCGGGTCGGATGCCCCTTTTACCTCAACCTCCGGGCCAATTATGTTACGGAGCAGAGCGTGAGCCAGTTAAAAAAGGCCGGCTGTGTTGCTATCAACATGGCGGTGGAATCCGGCAATGATTTCATCCGCAACCAGGTCCTCAAACGGCACATGTCCCGGGAACAGATTCTATCGGCCGCGGCCTTGATCAAGAAACACGGCTTGACCTTGACCACCCAGAACATTATCGGCAATCCCGGGGAAGATTTTGACGCCACCTTGGAAACCTACCGCATTAACCTGGAGATGGGCGCCGATTTTGCCGAGTGTTTTCTGCTGCAACCCTATCCGGGGACCGAAGTCCGGGACTATGCCCGGGATAACGGGTACTATTCCGGCCAGGACGACTCCATTAGGGAGAGCTACTGGGTCGCTTCGCCCCTCAAGTTCAAGTCGGCCAGGGAAAAACGGCGAATTGAAAACTTTCATAAATTATTTTCCTGCCTGGTGCGGCACCCCCGGCTGCTCGGCCCGATGCTGAAATTGACCAGCTGGCGGTCCAATCGGTTGTTCGTTTTCTTCCAACGTTATTATGATATGCTGGTAATTAAACGGGTGGTCATGCCGGTGCCTTTTAGTTTGATGGATTATTGGGTTAATATCAGCCGGGTGGGATCATTCGTGACCAATTTTATTTTGGCCGAAAAGAAGAAGCCCTGGGAAGTTGAGGGCGATGGGGCGGGGTGCGATCAACAGGGAGTCAGCGAAAGGCAAGGGTAGCGTGGTAATGAAAAAGCTCCGCCAGCAGACCGTGGGTGACCTCGGCGAAAGGGCGATTATTCGCAGGCTGGTTCAGGCCCTGCCGGATTGCGCCGATGTGGTGGTGGGACCGGGTGATGATTGCGCCGTGGTGCGACCGGCGGACGATACGCGCTATGATTACCTGCTTAAATCTGATCCCGTGATTGAGGGTGTGCATTTTACCCGGGCGACGCCTGGTTCGGCGGTGGGCCATAAAGCGCTGGCACGGGTG
>JBDRSI010000300.1:0-10796 GCA_043825055.1 Verrucomicrobiota bacterium | reverse complement strand
TGAGAGTAAGGTTTATTACGGCCACCTGCTTAACGAGCCCGACCAGCCCGTGGTCTGGGTTTCCTGGGAAGACGCCAATAACTACTGCGAATGGCTGACCCGCACCTTCGGCCGTCAGATCCCGAACGGCTACATTTTTCGTCTGCCGACGGAGAAGGAATGGCAGACCTTTGCCTCTTGCGGCGACCACCGCCAGTATCCCTGGGGCAATACCTGGCCGCCACCGGATACGTTCAACTACCGGGGCAAGGAAGGCGTCGGGCTCCTCTACCGACTGTTCCAGCACGAACCCTATATCAGTGGACATAATGACGGGTTTATAGTCACGTGCCCGGTGAAGCAGAGCGGTGGCAATGCCTGGGGTTTATTCGGCGTCGGCGGCAACGTGTGGGAATGGTGTCAGGATTGGTTCGACGACCAGCAAATCACACGGTCCCTGCGCGGGGCAAGCTGGAATAACGCCGAACCGGACATTATTACCGTCACCAACCGCAGTGACACCTATCCCCTGCGGCATAATTCCATGATCGGATTCCGGGTGGTGCTGGCGCCTGTAGAATAAGGCATGAATCAGGCGGCTGACACCGCACCCTTATCCGCGGCACCCGCCCGGAGGATTAAATATTCTCAATCCGCGCCGGGAATGGTGGGCGGGACCAGCGCCAGTGGAGAAGGCACGGGCTCAATGACCAGCATCCGTTTCCAGCGTCCCTGGCGATACCGCCAGCGGAACACTATAGCCAGCAGGCAGACATAGGCGGACAAAAAGCCCCAGACGGTATAGAGCCCGGCGTGGAAATACAGCACCCCCGCCGTGACCGGCAGAACAATTATGCCCAGCGACAAACAGGCAATCGTCCAGCCAATGAATTTCGTGTCGCCCGCGCCGCGCAGGGTACCCGAATAAATAACGTTGATCGCGTCAAAAATGCTGTAAAAAGCGACAAAGCGCAGGACGACCACCGTCAGGCGCTGAACAACCACGAACTCCCCGGCATCATCACCCGGCGACTGGAAGATATTGATCAGCCATTCCGGCGCAAGAACAAATAGCACCGCCAGCGCCCACATATAGGCGCTGGTCATATGCAGAGCACTCCGTGTGGCAACCACGCCATCCTCCGGGCATCCGCGCCCGATGGCCTGTCCCACCAGCGTGCTGACGGCAATTGAAAAACCAATCATCGGCATAAAGGCCAACAGGTTAATGGAGCAGGCGATATTGGTCGCCGCCAGCGCGTCACGGCCCAGTCGGCCCACCATCAGCAGGAAGATGGTAAACCCGAAAAAATCCACAAAGAACTGGATTCCGGCCGGCGTCCCGAATTTCAACAGGCGCCCAAACAGAACGCGGTCAAAGACCCAAATCCGGCGCACGCCGTAGACCCGGTCGTTTTGTTCGCGGAACACCACCCCGATGTAGAGCAGGGTCATGACCACATGACTGATCACCGTGGCCACGGCGGAGCCGGCCATGCCCATCTCCGGGAAGCCTCCACGCCCGTTAATAAGCATGTAATCCAACGGCACGTTGAGCACCACGCCGATTACGTTGATAACCATGATGGTAACGGTCAAACCCCGCCCGGAGAAAAAACAACTCAGGGCGTTCTGCAGGAGGCTAAACACGGCGCCCAACATAAGAATCCGGAAATAGACCGTCTCAAGTTCCTGGATCCGTGGCGTGTGGCCGGCCAGCCGGAACAGACTCCCTCCAACAAACGACAGGCCTGCCAGCAGGATGCCGGCGGCCAGCGCCAAATAGATCCCCTGCCAGAGCGCGCTTCCGACCCGCCGGGGCATGTGGGCGCCGACATACTGCGCCACAAAGGTATTGGTGAACTCAACCACGCCCACGAAAAAGCACATGAACATGAAGGCCAGCGAACCCGCCGGCACGGACGCCGCCAGCGAGTCCAGCGAGTAGCGCCCCAGGAATAGCCGGTCGGTAAACAGCATGATCGTATAGGAACTCATGCTGATGATCAGCGGCAGACTGATCCGGAACACGTCCCGGTAGCCGCTGGGTCGGCGCCAGTTTTCAAAAATACGTTGGAGGAGGTAGGTCATAAGGTCACGCGCGCATTTTACCACCTTAATTTTGCACAAACGAATAGTGTTCGGTAATTATTTTTCAAATTAGCCGTGTATACTAAATTCGGCTTGATTCGTCCATTGGATAACAGGTATGTTGGAAATAAGTCAGTTATGGGCGGAGACCATTGTGACTGCGCTTCTATGAAGCGCAGTCGGGGGCACCGCGGCATCATCGTTACCCCGTCACTGGCCCGTTGCGTATGTTGCTGTCAACCAACAGATTTCCGCCTGCCAGTTTAAGAGAGAGCTCGTCATGAAAGCTATTCGTACCGCCATCCTTGGGTACGGCCGCAGTGGCAGTACCCTGCACGCCGGCCCCATCGAAAAAAACAAGGCGTTCCACCTGACCGCCGTCCACGATGTGGATGCCGCCGCGCGCCAGAAAGCCGTCGCCCGGTTCGGGTGCCGGCCTTACGACAATTATCGCCGCATGCTCCAGGAAGAGTCGCTCGACCTCGTGGTCATCGTCACCCGCAATGACCAGCATTGCCAGATGACCTGCGACTGCCTGGCGGAGGGCGTCAACGTGCTCGTGACCAAGCCCTGGGCGGTCAATACCAATGAAGCCCAGTGCATGATCCGCGCGGCCGAATCATCCGGCAAGCTCCTTCTGCCCTGGTTGCCAGCGCGCTGGGGCAGTGACCTGCGGCGCTTGCGCCAACTGGTGGTCGAGGAGCAAGCCATCGGCACTGTGTTCCTGGTCCGGCGCGTGGAAGGCAGTTTCGCCACGCGGAACGACTGGCAGACCGAGCGGCGCTACGGCGGCGGTTACTTGCTGAACTGGGGCCCGCACATTGTGGACACGCCCATTCAGCTCCTGGGCAGTCCGGTAAAGTCGGTTTACGGACGGCTTAAGCAGATGATCAACCCCGGCGATGTCGAAGACATTTTTATCGGTATCCTCACGCTGGCTAACGGTATGATCGTGCAGGTGGAATACACGATCACAACCGAATCTCTGCCGACCTGGTTTCTCCAAGGCACTCGCGGCACAATCGTGGTGAACGGCGCACAGTTGAAGATAAATGCCAGAACACCCGCGCAACCCTCAGACCCCACCCAATCCAGCACCATGAAACCCGCACCCGATCAGATTCGGGAGGAAAAACTCGTCGGCGCCCTGAACGGGGACGAGCATGAAATCTACCGGGATATCGCCGCCGCCCTGCGCGGTGAAGCCCGTTTTCCCGTGACGCCCGCCAGCGCGCTGGAGCTCTCGCGGGTGCTGGACGCGATTCGGACTTCGAGCGACGAAAACCGTGTGGTAATGATGTGAAGGATATATCTGTTAGCCTGGCCGCTGATGAGCAGATCGCATTTTTACCGCCGCTGGCCGCAGATCGCAATTGGCTTTTTCGTCATGTCCGCCCACAGCCTTCAGCCTGTCCTCATCACTGATCACTGATTACCCTCCTTCGCGCAGCCGCTATGGAGGGCAGGCTTCCACCACCTCCACCGGGCATTCGGGGATGGCACTGAGGAAGAACCGGCCATACCACTTGCTCACAATCCGCGAATCCAGGACCGCAATAATGCCCTCATCCGTACCGGTCCGAATAAGCCGCCCCACGCCCTGCCGGAATTTAAGAATCGCTTCCGGCAGGGAATACTCCTTGAACGGATCGCCGCCCTGGGCCTTGATCCGTTCCATGCGGGCCTTGATCACGGGCTCGTCGGGCACGGCAAACGGCAGGCGCACGATGATGACGTTGCTCAACGCCTCGCCGCGCACGTCCACGCCCATCCAGAAGCTGTCCAGTCCAAACAGTACGGCGGCATTGCCGATTTCAGCCCGTCGAAACTGGTCCAGCATCACATGCCGGGAAAGCCCTGTTCCCTGCACCAGGGGAATAATGCCCTCCGCCGCGAAAAAAGGCTCCAAGTCCCGCGCCACAGTCTTCATCATCTCGGCACTGGTAAAGAGCGCAAAGGCCCGGCCTTGCGATTTTTTCACAAAATAGCGGATGGCTTGGGAGGCCGCGGCTGTAAAGGCTTTTTTGTCGTTGGGATCGGGCATGTCGCCGGCAATATAGACCCGCATCTGGCGCGTATAATTGAACGGCGAACCCACCACTAATTCCCGGCACCGCGTGGCACCAATTCTTTGCCTGAAATAGGCCAAAGGCGAGGTGCCTACGTGATTGCGGATTTCTGATTTTTGATTGCTGATTTTTGATCTCAGACCTTCGATGTTCGATGTTTGCTTCTCTGTTCCGACTCCGTCGTCTGTCGTCTGTCGTCCGGCGTCCGTCTTCCGCCCTCCGCCCGCCACGGCGAGCGTCGCCGAGGTCAGGATCACGCAGGGGTAGGCCTCAAACAGGGTTTTTTCCAGGATCGGCGCCACCGCAATCGGCGCGGAATACAGCACCCACTGCCGGCGGCGCGCCCCTTCGCATGCCACCCAATAGACATGATTCTCGGCCGTCTGCTTTAGAAACATATCCAGAGCGGCGCACATGTCCAGACCGCGCCGGACAACGGCGGTCAATTCGGCCTGAAGATCGGTGTCTGTTATAGCTTCGGCCAGACGCTTGACCTGGCGCGCGATTTTTTCCTGGCGGGCCCCCAAGAGCGTTGCAAACTCCAGCGGCGAGCGGACTATACGCCGGGTATCCTTCTCCTCCAAGCGCGCCCTGAAGTTAAGCGAAGCGCATACTTCGGGGCGCGCCCACTGTTTGACTTCCAGGAAAAAATGCTCGACGTCCTCCCACATCCGGGATGCCTCGTGAGCGATTTCGTTTTCCTTCAGCACCGCCAGCAGGCCCTTGCCGGTCTCGGGGGTATAGAGGCGCCGAAGCCAGTGCTCAAAGGCGCCCTGGGACAGCCTCAGCCCCAAATGCTCGCTGGCCGTATCTTCCAGGCGATGGGCCTCGTCCAGCACGAGGGTATCGAAGGCCGGCAGGAGCCCTTTGCCGTTTTCGCGCAAGGCCAGGTCGGAAAAGAACAGGTGGTGATTGAGTACAAGCAGGTCGGCCTCAAACGCCCAGGCACGGGCTTTCATCAGGAAACAGCGCCCGTAATACGGACACTTGCGCGCCAGGCAGTTATCGTGCTCCGAGCAAACCTGGCTCCAGAGCGTTGGCAGAATTGCCGATGGCGCGTAACGCGCCACAAGTTTTTGACCTGTCCCGCTCAGAGCGGGATTTTCGATTTTCGATTGCGGACCCGCCTCCGTCGTCTGTCGTCCGTCGTCCGATTTCAGACCTTCGGCGTTCGACTCGTCTGGGCGAAGCGCTTCGGCGGAGCCTGGTGTTCGATGTTGGATGTTGGGCGTTTGCTTATTTTCCCCGCCTTCATACTCCGAAAAACTGCCATCCTGGGTTTCATCGGCCCAGCGGCGCAGGCACGCGAGTTCACGTTCCTGGGCCTTATTAAAGAGATCGCCGCTGGTGTGGCACGCGCGCTCCAGCCGGCGCAGACAGAGATAATTTGCGCGGCCCTTGCACAACGCAACCTTGAAATCCAGGCCCAGGTGATGCTGAAGAAAGGGCAGGTCCTTAAAGACCAATTGTTCCTGGAGGTTGATGGTATAGGTGGAGACGACCACCGGCCGCTTTTGTTCCTTGGCCAGCAGGATGAGCGGCACCAGGTAGGCAAAGGTTTTGCCGACCCCCGTGCCGGCTTCCACCGCCAGGTGTTCCGGCTTGAGGATCGCCTGGGCCACGGCATCGGCCATGGCCATCTGCTGGGGTCGGGCTTCGAACGCAAAGCCGTCGGCTTCCGTGGCGCCGGACTTGGCCAATACTCCGTCGACCCGAAAAAAAGCACGAACCTGCTCCGGAATCTGCGAGTGTTCATCAGCTATAGGATCCGGATGCACAATCATTGCAAATAAATCCTTGCTTGGACGAATGGTTGTTTGGTATAAATGAAAGTGTTTATCGAGCGAGCGTAGCTCAGTGGTAGAGCTCTACCTTGCCAAGGTAGATGTCGAGGGTTCAAATCCCTTCGCTCGCTCCCTTCTACACCTGCCTACGCCGGAACGGCTTCACGCAGGCAGGCCAAAGCACTACGGCTGGACAAGCCCTCTTAGAAATGCAGAAACAGGCAAGTGAGGGTTGCGCCGGATTCCGATCTCTTTAATTCTGCGTTCATCATTCTGCATTCTGCATTTTCCCGCGCAGCCGGCGAATCAGCGCATTTGTTGACGAATCATGCCATAGTTCCGGCTCTGTCTTCGCGGTCAGCTCGGACAGGATGCGGCCGGCGAGTTCCTTGCCCAGTTGAACGCCCCACTGGTCAAACGAGAAAATATCCCAGATCACGCCTTGCGTAAAAATTTTGTGCTCGTAAAGCGCAATCAGCGCGCCCAGCACGGCAGGCGTTAATTCGTCCGCCAGGATCGTATTGGTCGGCCGGTTGCCCTCAAATACTTTGTACGGAACGAGCTCAGGCACAGTCCCTTGCCCCGCCACCTCGGCCGCCGTGCGCCCGAACGCCAGGGCCTCGGTCTGCGCAATGCAATTCGCCATCAGCTTGGCATGGTGATCGCTACGCGAAGCGCGTGGCAAGCCCATCTCGTTTGCCGCTTTGCCAAACCCGATGAAGTCCGCCGGAATCAGCTTGGTCCCCTGGTGCATTAACTGGTAAAAGGCGTGCTGGCCGTTGGTTCCCGGCTCGCCCCAGATGATCGGCCCGGTTTGCCAGCCAACCGCCCGCCCCTGCTGGTCCACCGATTTACCGTTGCTTTCCATGTCGGCCTGCTGGAGATAGGCGGGCAACCGGCACAGGTATTGATCGTAGGGCAGGATGGCATGGGTTGCGGCCCCGAAGAAATTATTATACCAGATTCCCAGGAGCCCCAGGATCACGGGCATATTGCGCTCCAGCGGCGCCTGCGCAAAATGCCGGTCCATGGCGTGAAATCCGTCCAGCATTTCAATAAAACGCTCCGGAGAAATCGCCACCATCAGCGCCAATCCCACCGCCGAACACAGCGAATAGCGCCCCCCTACCCAATCCCAGAACTCGAACATGTTCTGCGGATCAATGCCGAAACGCGCGACTTCCTTCGCATTCGTGGATACCGCCACGAAATGACGCGCAACAGCTTTTTCATCTTTCAGCGCCGCCAGGCACCAGGCCCGCGCGGTCTGCGCATTGGTCATCGTTTCCTGGGTGGTGAACGTCTTAGAGGTGACAATGAACAGCGTTTCCTCGGGGGTCAGGTCGCGCGTGGCTTCCACGATGTGGGTGGCGTCAATATTGGAAACGAACCGCACGGTCAAGTCCCGCTGGGAATAAGGTTTCAACGCCTCATAGGCCATGGCCGGCCCCAGATCCGACCCGCCAATGCCGATGTTAACGATCGCCCGGATGCGCCGACCGGTGAACCCACACCACGCGCCGGAGCGTACATCTCGCGCAAACGCCTGCATCTTGGCCAGCACGCGGTTGACCTCCGGCATGACGTCCACGCCCTTGACGTAAATCGGAGTATTGGACCGGTTACGCAGGGCCACGTGCAGGACCGGTCGGTTTTCCGTGCGATTGATGGGCTGGCCCGCGAACATTGCCGTGCGCGCCGCTTCCACTCCGCAGGCGCGGGCTAGCGCCGCCAACCGGCATAAAGTTTCTTCCGTCACGCGGTTTTTGGAATAATCCAGCATTAGCCCTTCCGCTGAGAGCGTGAAGTGCTCCGCGCGGCGCGGATCGCGTGCAAAGAGCTCGCGCAGGTGCATCCCGCGCATATCCTCATAATGTGTTGTCAGGGCTTTCCATTCCGGCAAATCGGTCAGACGCGATGTCATAGTGCCTCCCCTCCTGCAAAGAATTGCCCACGGATCACGGATACTGAAGCACTATATCCGCAGATAATGTCAAATGCAATCAAGACGACCCGCCTTCGCCCAAAGGGCTACGGTGGGCAGGCCGTGGACTGTCATCCGTCGTCTGGCGTCCGTCATCTGGCGTCTGTCTTTAGGGCTTTTCAAGTGCTCGCCCAATGGCCATACTGGCGGCGTGTTATTAACTATCAACAACTTAACACTGACGGCCCGCATGGCCGGTCATACATTGGCTTATTTCGGTCGCAGTCACTGGCGCCACTCCACAAGCCCCTTGCCCCGCAATGCGGCCCAAGTCCCAACCGATTTCTTTGGCCTGTGCGTGGCTAACGCGCCGGAGAGTGCATGTGATGATTATGTCATCGCCCGGCTGAACGAGCTCGGCATCCGCCATGCGCGCCTGGATTTCACCTATGGCGATCGCGAGGCCTTTACCGAACGGTTCCTGGACCGCCTGCTGACCGACCGGTTCCGCGTCTGCCTGCACCTGGTGCAACCACATGAAGAGGCCCGCGCCATGCTTCGCATGTCCGGCGCCGCTGAACGCTGGCGGGCTTTTATCGGCGACATGCTGGACCGGTATGGAAGCCGGGTGGAATTAATCGAAATCGGCGCCACTTGTAACCGTCGAAAATGGTCGGGTTACTCGCCCGCCGCTTTTTTCGCCGCCTGGCAAATCGCCTGGGAGGAAGCACGCGGTCGCAACCTGGCAATCGCCGGGCCGAACGTCACGGATTTCGAACCGGCCTATAACGCCGGCTGGCTGGGCGAACTGCGGCGCGCCGGCGTGTTACCCAGCGTGCACACCGACAACCTGTTTGTGGAGCGCGCCACGGAGCCGGAGGCATTCGATCACAAAATCGCCGGGCAGCGCCTAGCCAGCCTGTTCCGCTTCAACCTGGTACGCAAGGCCCAGTTGCTCCAGGATATCGGCGCATGGGCCGGCGTCCCCACCCTGATGTGCGCGCACGTGACCTGGAGTCTGCGGCGGATTGCCCGCTTCCTGGAGGACGTCGAGGAAAAGCAGGCGGATTACTTAGCACGCTATGCCTGCCTGGCCGCCGCCTCCGGCGCGCTTGCCCGCGTCTATTGGGGTCCGCTGATTGGGCAGCGCGCAGGCTTGATTGACGACGGCACCTCGGAATACCCTGAAATCCCCCATGTGACCTATTACGAGCAGGCTCGCGGCAAGATAAAAGATTACCGCCGGCGTCCGGCCTTTAGAACCTTTCAAACTGTTAATCGCCTGCTCGCCGGCGCTACGTTCCAACGCCGTCTGGCAACTGGCGCAGGCTTGGAAATACTGGAGTTTGAACTGAATGCAGAATGCAGAATGCAGAATGCAGAATGTGGAAAACAGGATTCGGAAGTCGGAGGGCAAGCGACTGACGACGGAACTCTTCAATTGAAAATCGAAAATCGGAAATCGGAAATTCTGCACGCCGTCTGGACAACCGACGGCAACGGAGCCAGCGCCGACGCTTGTTATCCGCCGGAGCTCCTCACCCAGGCCGAGATCTATGCCCGCGACGGCCAGCGTCTGGAGCGCGCTCCCCGGATGTTCTCCGAAAGCCCGGTGTTTCTGGTGTGGCCAAAGGACAGACACCGGACGCCGGAGGGCGGCACGTCAAACGCAGAATGCAGAATGCAGAATGCAGAGTCCGCCGTCTGCCGTCTGCCGTCTGCCGTCTGTCTTCCAATCCCCGGCTTCCGCTTTGCGCGGCGATCGGGATGGGATTTTGATGTCCTTCGACCAGAAGCCAACGAAATGGGATTGGCCGGCGTGTACCTGGCCACGGATGGCAGAGAACGCGTGGATATTCAAGCGCTTCTGGACATGCTCCGCCAGGGAAATGCAGAATGTTCAGAGGACGGTGAACGGAGGACGGACGCCAGACGCCAGACGCCAGACGACGGAGTGGAGAAAGAAAAGCAAACGCCCAACGCCCAACATCCAACGCCGAACGCCCAATGTCGGATGACGGATGACAGCAATCTTCAATCGAAAATCGAAAATCCCGCTCTGAGCGGGACAGGTCGAAAACTTGTGGCGCGTTACGCGCCATCGAAAATGTTGCGCGATTCGCGCAATGTTGTCTGGTCCGTAAGCGCGCCGTGGGACATCGAGCGAACCATCGTGATCAAGGCCTTCAAGCCGCGTAGCGTCTTCCGTCGGCTCCTTGACTTTGGCAAACCCAATAAGGCTCTGCGCAGTTGGAACGGCGCGCAGGAACTGCTCCGGCGCGGCCTGCACACCCCCACGCCGTTAGCCTGCCTGGTCCCGGCGCAAACGGGTCCACAAGCCGCCACGGCGCCGCAAAGCGGCCACGCGAATCGCGTGGCAAGCAAGTTCACCACGCCTGAGGCGTGGTGGTCACTTGCCAGCCGCTCCGCGAGCGGAGCGAGTGGCGCGGGCGCCAAAGGCGCCGACGTGACGAGCTATTATATCTGCGAGGCATTTACACCGGCATGGTCAGCGCGCGACGCCTTCAGCGCCTTCAGCGCCGGCGCAACCGAACTTCAGGAACACGCGGCCAACGATTGGTATAGGGCCATTGCCGTATTTCTGCAGAAACTGCACACGCGCGGCGTTTATTTCCGGGACCTGTCGGCCGGCAACCTGCTGGTCCGCTGGACACCAGCGGGCGAATTGGAGTTTGCACTGATTGATACGGCGCGCGCCCGGTTCTATCCGCACAGCCTGGGCCTGCGGCTGAGGCTCTGCGACCTCATAAGGATTTGCCACCCGCTCGATTGGCCGAACCGGCGCATTTTCATGGAACAATACCTGGCGCACAACGGACGCCGGTTCAGTTGGTGGATGAAGATCCCCTTTTTGTACTATGACGGAAAGCACCGGGTAAAGAATGCGCTGAAAAAGATCAGGCTGTAGGCTGAAGGCTGTAGTAGACT
>JBDRSI010000299.1:0-3372 GCA_043825055.1 Verrucomicrobiota bacterium | reverse complement strand
ATTAAGATGCATAAAATCGCTTGTGAAATCGGTCTCGTGCGCATTCGATTGATGGGTTACAAGTCTCTGAAAGAGTTCGAAGAAAAAACATTAATAATTCTTACTCAAACAACTTGACAGACCACATGCCCGTGTTTCGTGGTTAATCTTCTTGTTTTTCATGGTGGTTTTAAACAGGCAAGGGACTAACGCAGGTTGGCCGTGCATGATGTAGCCCTGCTACGGGTGAATAGTTGCGTAACCGGTCAGTTATTTGGGGGGAGACGATTGCAGGCTTCAATGCTGTCATTCCCGCGAAAGCGGGAATCCAGCATCAGTATTGAATATTTCTGGATTCCCGATCGGGTCGGGAATGACAGAAAATATTCAGCCCCCCCAATAACTGACGCATTACATAGTTGTAACAAATTCGCTTGATGCTTTGAGTCCGAAATGCTAAATTTAATGAAACGAACGGGTCTTCTCAGAAAGGAGCGTGGCTTATGTGCCGATTGCTTAATATCACGATTTGGGTAGGGGTGTGCTTGCTTGGCGTTCTTCTGGTATCCGAGGCCTCCGCCCAGGCGCGGCGGGCAACGTCGCGTGCCGCGGGAACGGACGCGTCAGTCCAGTCGGCGGCGGGCAAGGAAGGCGCGGTGATCCGTAAGATGGAAGCCACCGGGCCGAACGCCAGGGTCAAAACCCCGGAATTCAGGAGCGATGCCAACGAGCCGCAGGCCCAGGCCAAGGATTGGGCGCGTATCTTGGTCCAGTACGAAACCGATACCGATTGGACCGATGAACTGGAGTTCCGCTACATGGTCCTGGTGAAACATTCCAAGACCAGTGCCTTTACCATGTTCCCCGGCACTGTGACCTACATAGATATTCCCAAGGGCAAACGACATACGAGCACCGTGTTTTTACGGCCTACCACACTGGAGCGGTATGGGAACGTCGAATGGGCGGGAGTGAAGATTTATCTCAAGGGCAAGGACACACCGGTGGCCGTGATGCAGATGCCGGAAAACGATCTGCGCCCCTGGACTGCCTCTGTTACAACCAAAGCAGGCGTGCTCCTTAACCGCGCCCAGACGCCTTTCGCCCAGGTGGCGATTGATAATTACGAGACCATCAAGCCGAAATGACGCCTGGCGTCATTTCGGAAGAGGTCAGAGGTCAGAAGTCAGAGGTCAGAAGTCAGAAGTCAGAGGTCAGAGGTCAGAGGTCAGCCTGCCCTGCGTAGCCTTGGCGAAGCGGGGAGGTCAGAAAGAGAAAGAAGAGGAAAATGCAACTTGAATCTGCAAAAGATTTAACCGTTTATGTGAAGGCCTACGCGTTGGCTATGCGGATTTTTGAGATCAGCAAATCATTTCCTCCGGAAGAACGTTTTGCCCTGATCAGCCAGATTCGTCGTTCCTCGCGATCCGTCTGCATGAATTTGCGGGAAGCCTGGGCAAAGCGTCGTTACGAACCTCATTTTGTCAGCAAATTGACGGATTGTGATGGAGAAAACAGCGAGACGGACACATCCTTGGACTTTGCCAGAGATTGCGCATATATTACGGTTGATCAGCATAAGGAGTTAACGTGTCTTTGCAGGGAGATAGGTAAAATGTTGGGGGCCATGATTTGTAAGCCGAGTAAGTTTATAACGGTGAACCGCTGACCGCTGACCGCTGACCTCTGACATCTGACCTCTGTTTTATGAATTTCTTCCGATCCAACCGCATGATTGCCATGGATATTGGGGCCGCCCAGCTCAAGCTGGCGGAGTTTGTGGTCGGCAAGGCGGGCATCGAGCTCACCAATCTGGCCGTGTGCCCCATGGGTATCGAGCCGGGCGGTGAAGCCGATCCCACCATGGCGATTATTGATGCCATCCAGGGGGTCCTGAAAGAAAAGGCCATCCGGCCCAGCCCGGTAGTGCTTTCCGTGACGGGGCAGTCGGCCTTCCTGCGCTTAGTCAAGCTCCCGCCGGTCAAGCGCAATAAAATTTACCAGACCATCCTCTACGAAGCCCAGCAGAATGTGCCCTTCCCCATGGAGGAAGTGGTCTGGGACTACCAGCTGATGGGCTCCTCGGAAAACGAGTTCAATGTGATGCTCGTGGTCATTAAGAAGGACATCGTGCAAAACCTGACCGACTGCGTCGAGGCCGTGGGCCTGGATATTGAGATCGTGGACGTGGCGCCCATGGCGCTTTACAATGCCGTGCGCTATAACTACGGGGAACTTAAAGGCTGTACGCTCGTGGTGGATATCGGCGCGCGCTCGACCAACCTGGTTTTCATGGAGGAAGGCCAGTTTTTCAGCCGCAACCTGCCGATTGTGGGCACGGGCAACGTCATTACCCAGCAGTTGATGAAGGAATTCGACATGTCCTTCAAGGACGCCGAGGAGCTTAAATTTGCCCATGCCTCGGTGGCCTTCGGGGGATCCTATGAGGATTACTCCGACAAAGTGCTGTCAAAAGTATCCAAGACCGTGCGCGGCGTCATGACCCGCCTGCACGTCGAGGTGGAACGCTCCATCAATTTCTACCGCACCCAGCAAGGTGGCGCCAATCCCAATCGCATGCTCCTGGCCGGGGGTACCTCTGTCATTGCCCGCACGGACGAGTTCTTCAAGGAAAAGCTGAAGATGGATGTGGAGTACCTGAACCCCTTCCGGAACATCATCGTCAACGAGGGTATTTCGGAGGATGTTATCGGGGCTTGTGCGCACGTCATGGGGGAAGCCGTCGGGGTTGGTTTGCGGTACGCGTTGCCCTGTCCGCTGGAGATCAATCTCCTGCCGCCCAACATCATGGCGGACAAAGTCTTTCAGCGCAAACAGCCGTTCCTGGTGGCCGCGGGGGTCGCCGGCGTGTTGATCGTGCTCTGCTGGTGGTTCTTCTTCCACACCATGACCCAGCGGATTGCCCTGCGCCAGGGCGCGGTTCGCGCGCAGGTGGCCCAGTTGACAGCGGTCGAAGTCCAATTACAGCCGATTGAAGCCCGCCAGGCGGAATTGACCGCCAAGGCGGAAACGCTCTCCGACATGACCTTCCTGCGGACACAGTGGCTTGGCGTGCTGAACGGCATTCATGACTGCATGTTGGATGGCATGTGGCTGGTGTCCTTCGTGCCGGTGACCAAGGCCGCGACGGACGACGGCCTGCCCGCCGAAGCCCTTGGGGCGCAGGCGGGAGGACAGGCGGTGGCGGAACGGGGGCGGCGGGGTCAGCGGGCGGCGGCCGCCCTGGGACCGGGGAGCGGCGCCCTGAAATGGACGCATATCCAGGTCAAGGGCCTGATCTTTTCCGACAAGGCCACCGACCGCTCCATTGCCGAGTTCCGGGACCGACTGCGGAAGTCGCCATTATTTGCCGAGAGCACCGAAATTCTGCTG
>JBDRSI010000298.1:0-2198 GCA_043825055.1 Verrucomicrobiota bacterium | reverse complement strand
CACCCGTTCTGTCATTCCCGTGAAATCGGGAATCCAGAATATGTGTAACTTTGAGATTCCTATGCATCGAATTATCGTAACTGCCTTCCGTCTGCCGTTTATAGCCTTCCGCATTCTTCATTCTGCATTCTTCTCGCCTGGGCGACTTGTCCGCCATAGTCCCGACTCTCCGAGAGGTCGGGACGACGGAGGAAGCGCTTCCCCCTTCGCGAGGCCGCTTCGGCGGGACACGCCGGCGGAGCCTGGCATTCTGCATTTGTTCAGATACGCCCAGGCCAGCACCGCCAAAAGGATCACGCCGCTGGCGTTGTTAACAAGTCCGGGGATCATGGTATGCCCAGCGTAATGATGTATGGGCAGACCGGCCGCCTCGAAAAAATAATCCAACAGCAAGCCGCACGTCAGTGCGCACACGGCCAACGTCAGGAGATAAATCACAACCGTCTTCTTTCCCAGAACTTTCCAGATGATGGTCAGTGTCGCTGCATTGGTGGCCGGGCCGGTCATCAGAAAAACCAGTGCCGCGCCCGGCGAGGCGCCTTTCATCATTAATGCGGCCGCCACCGGTATCGAGCCGGTCGCGCACACATACAGCGGCATGCCAATGGCCATCATGATCAGCATGCCGATAAGTCCCGTCCCGAATACGCCGGCGAAAAAATCATCCGGCACGAACGCGGCGATGATCCCGGAAATGATCAACCCCGCCACCAGCGCCTTGCCGATATCCCGGGGCAAAGTCACAAACCCGTAGTGCAGAGCCCGGGTCAACCGGTTTTGCCGGCGCGCAGACAACGCGCAACACTCACCCGCGCAGGGGACCGGCGGATTTGCGCCCGTATCATTGCCGCAATCCTGACCAGCCAGGGCATCCACAAGCCAGCCTCCCACCAATCCCGTAATAAAGGCGACCACTGGCCGAATGAGCGCAAATAATCCGCCCATGAGGCTATAGGTGACCACAATGCTGTCAACCCCCGTCTGCGGCGTTGACAAAAGGAAGGCCGTCGTGGCGCCGCGGCTGGCCCCGTGCCGGCGCAGGGAAGCGGCCACGGGAATTACGCCACAGGAGCACAGCGGTAGGGGTACGCCCAAGAGCGACGCTTTAACGACCGGCCACATCCCTCGTCCGCCCAGATGCCGCTCCACTATTTCCGGACTGATGAATACCGAGAGCAGACCTGCCATTAGAAACCCGAATAGCAGGTAGGGCGCCATCTCGCACAGAGTGCCCCAGATGGCTAACAGTAAAACCCAGATGATTTGTTGCCACATAACTGATTCCACGGCTCCCAGCCTGGAGCCAGGCGAAAATGGTCTGGAGCAAAATCCGGCTGTGGTTGCGCCTTGGCGGCGTTAAGGGCTGACTGTAGCTCACCAAAGCTTTGCTCCGGCGAGTAGACTGTGGACTGTAGTTTTATATTGGATAAGCCGTGTAGTGGTCATCCGGCGCCTGCCCTCCGTAGTGCTCGAACGCAGGAGGGTCTGTCATCCGGCCATCAGGCCTTGGCCACTTTGCCGGACTTGATGCAGGCGGTACAAACTTTACGGACGGCAATCCCTCCGTTTTCCATTATCCGGATTTTCTGGAGATTGGGCAAAAAGCGGCGGCGGGTAATACCGGTCGTGTGCAGGCCGATTCCGCCACTGGACTTCGGCATTCCGCGCCGGGTAATAATGTTGCCTTTGCGTACGCCCTTACCACAAATATCACAAACGCGTGCCATAATGAACTCCCTGAGCATGCCCGTTAATACATGGTTCGTTTTTCATCCCATCATCCGATGCGAATTTCACACTTTTGCGGAAATAGGGAGACACCGTTACTATGGGCAAGTTCACGGCGCTACTCAAGCACAAAAGTTGCGGATTTTGGGATTGCACAGACGGGAACTTCTGTTATGGTTTAGCCCGCATATTTTACAAGAACGGCGTTCTTGTAAAATATGCGCCTGTCAGAGAGCAATTTGCGCTCTGACAGGTTTCGACGCGCCCTTCGACCCTGCTCAGGGCTTGCTCAAGGCTAACTCGGGCGTAATCCTGAGCGAAGGCCCGGAGGGCCGGAGTCGAAGCCCGCAAGGCGGATATTTCACGCCAAGCGTGGAATATCCGGGTTAGCGGTTTTCAACGGCGCCCATCGTCTATCGGTCAGGACACCAGGTTTTCATCCTGGGAAGCGGAGTTCGACTCTCCGTGGG
>JBDRSI010000297.1:0-5987 GCA_043825055.1 Verrucomicrobiota bacterium | reverse complement strand
CGCATGTTGTTAGTGACTGCCGAGCAAGTTGTCGAGTCCCTGCTGAAAACCTTGCGTGGGGTGAAAGGGGTTAAGCGCGTTGTGCCCGCCGGCAGTTTCCGGCGCCGTCAGGAAACGGTGGGAGATGTGGATATCCTGGCGACCTGCGCGGACAGCGCCGGAATTATGCGGCGGTTTGTCGGGTACGAGGACGTGGCGGAGGTGATTGCGCATGGCGCAACGCGCTCGTCGGTGATCCTGCGTTCCGGTTTGCACGTTGACCTGCGGGTGGTGCCGGAGGAATCTTACGGCGCGGCCTTGCATTATTTCACGGGGGCAAAGGCGCACAACATTGCCATCCGCGCGCGCGCGCTTGGCTGCGGGCTCAAGATCAATGAATACGGGGTGTTCCACGGCGAAGAGCGGGTGGGCGGGGTGACGGAGCCCGAGGTGTATGCGGCGGTGCAGTTGCCGTTCATCGAGCCCGAACTGCGCGAGGATCGCGGCGAAATCGAGGCGGCCGAAAAGGGCCAGTTGCCGCATCTGGTTACGTTGGCGGATATTCGCGGCGACTTGCAGTCGCACTCGACCGCGACCGATGGCCAGGCTGATATCGCGGAAATGGCCAAGGCGGCCCGTAAACGCGGTTACGAATACCTGGCCATCACGGACCATTCCCAGCGTATGACCATGGTCCACGGTCTGAACGCCACGCGGCTGGCCCAGCAGATCCGGGAAATTGACCGCCTCAATGAAAAGTTGAGCGGCTTCCGGATATTGAAATCCATCGAGGTGGACATCCTCGAAAACGGGGCGCTGGATTTGGCCGATGCCATACTCAAGGAATTAGATGTCGTCGTAGGCGCCGTGCATTCCCTGTTCACTCTGTCGCGCGAAAAACAGACCGAGCGGATCATGCGCGCCATGGACAATCCCTGTTTTCATATTTTTGCGCATCCCAGCGGCCGGTTGATCGGCGAGCGTGACGCCTACGCGGTGGACTTGGAGCGCTTATTGCATGCGGCGAAGGAACGCGACTGTTTTATGGAGTTGAATGCCCATCCCATGCGGCTGGATTTAAACGATGCCTATTGCCGAATGGCCAAGGAACTGGGTGTTAAGGTTGCCATTTCGACGGATTCCCACAATCCCTTGAGCCTGGATTTCATGCGTTTTGGCGTCGGCCAGGCCCGCCGCGGCTGGCTGGAAAAGGACGACGTGCTCAATACCCGTCCCTGGAGTGCCCTGCAGAAGCTGTTAAAACGGGACGGATGATTTGTCCGCTCCTTAAATTTAGCCACGGATTGAACACGAATTTCCGCCCAAGCGGATCCGCCAGCGGCTGAATTTTATACTTTTTTACGGCCTTCCGGTTCTTTATATTCCGTTTTATGAAACAACCCATCAAAATCGGCATTGCCGGGGCGCGGTTCGCGGCCCGGTTTCATTTAACCTCCTACCGGCACATCGGCGGGGTGGCCGTCGAGGTGGTCGGTGTCTATTCCAAGTCGGCGGAGAGCCGCCAGGCATTTGCCTCGAAAAACGGGATCAAGGCCTTTGATAATTACGATGACCTGGTGCGTGCCGTGGATGTGGTGGACCTTTGCGTGCCCGGCGCCCTGCACGAGCCTCTGTGCGTGCGGGCCTGCGAACTGGGTCGGCACGTGATCGTCGAAAAACCGTTCACGGGCGCCTATGGGCCTGGAACGCCAAACTGGCGCGGCAACCAAGCCGATAAGCGTACGCTCTTGGACGAGGCCTTGCAATCCACGCGGTGCATGATTGAAGCCGCGCGCAAGCATAACATGAAACTCATGTATGCCGAAAATTGGGTCTATGCGCCTTCCGTCCAAAAGGAAGCGGAAATACTCCGTGCCACGCAGGGCCAGATTTTATGGATTCATGCCGAGGAAAGTCACAGCGGCAGTGTCAGCACGGCCTATGGCGACTGGCGTCTCTCGGGCGGCGGGTCGCTGGTCGGCAAGGGCTGTCATCCGCTTACGGCGGCCCTGTATCTCAAGCGCATTGAAGGCCAGGCGCGGCAGAGCCGCGCCATCCGGCCCAAGACCGTCAGTTGCCGGACGCATGAGGTAACGCGCAATCCGCAATTCATCAACCAGGGCCATTTGCGCACCGATTACAAGGATGTCGAGGATTTTGTCCAGGTGCATATCATGTTTGAGGACGGTATGGTGGCGGATGTGTTTTCCTGCGAGCTCGTGATGGGCGGCGTGCACAACTGGATGGAAATATATGGCAATAACCATCGCATGCGGTGCAACATCAATCCCACCGACGCCAACGTCCTGTATAATCCCGTCGAAAAGCAACTGGAGCACGTGTATCTTACCGAAAAATTGGGCACCAAACAGGGCTGGAGTTTTCCCGCGCCCGATGAAGACTGGATGTGCGGGTATCCGCAGGAAATCCAGGACTTCATGGAATGTTTGCGGGATGACCGCGAGCCCCAAAGCGACGTTCTACTGGCGGCGGACACCGTCAGCACGCTTTACGCCGCCTATGTCTCGGCCCAGGAACAGGGCCGCGAGACGGAAATTCCGCTGATTAGGTGAATGGGTCGCCTTTTGCGACAAAAGCCTAACCGAATACTCGATTCGCAGTGCTTCCCCGCGAATCGGGGATGGTCTCTGTCGGCTCGACAAGTGCCGGTGTCCCTGCTAAGTTAATTGTCAAACAAGGGGTCAGTTCGCCGGATATTATAGACCTGATTAGATAGACGGCAAGTGTTCCGTCAGAGACAAGCGCCATGAATGTGTTGATGCCTGTGGCCGACGGCAGTGAAGAGATGGAAATTGTGATTGTCGTGGATACCTTGCGGCGGGTTCCCTGGGACGTAATGATTGCCGGTCTTGGTGCGGGTGCCATCCGGGCATCGCAGGGCGTGCGGCTTGTACCGGATGCCGCCTGGGCGGACGTCACTCCGGAGGCCTTCGATATGCTCGTGATTCCCGGCGGCTGGGACGGAATGACGGCGCTGATGAAGGATGAGCGCCTGCTGGCAACCGTGCGCGCATTCATGGCGAACGGCAAGTGGGTGGCCGCCATCTGCGCCGGTCCGCTGGTATTGCAGGCGGCGGGCGTGTTGAAAGGCCGGCGGGCAACCTGCCATCCCGGGGTAGCCGGTGAACTTACGCAAACCCCGCGGCTGAATGACCGGGTGGTGGTGGATGGCCGCCTGATTACGAGCCAGGCGCCGGGCACGGCCTTTGAATTTGCGCTGGAGCTTATCCGTGCCGTGGAAGGCGATCGGAAGGCCGATGAACTGGCTAAAGCCATGGTCGTCAGATGAAATGCAGAATGTAGAATGCGGAATGCGGAAAATAAATGACAGACAACGGAAAACGAAGAACGAAGAACTAAGAACCAGGAACGAATAAAGAAATGCGTGTCCGCGATACATCCGATGTGCTGGCCAGTTGCGCGGCGATTGCCGGCGACGCGCTGGCCGTGTTTATCGGTTTTCTGCTGGCCACCTGGCTACGGTTTGACAGCGGGCTGATTCCGCTCTTTCACGACCAGCCGCCCGTTCATCTGTACAGCATGTATGCCCAGGGCGCGTTCGTCGGCGCGTTCCTGTTCCTGCTGATTTTCCAGTCCCTGGGCCTTTACGTTCGCCCGCAGATCGGCACGTTCGGCGACAAGATTCCCCGCCTCGTGCATGGTATCCTGCTGGGTCTTCTGGTTGCCGTGGCGCTGGCCTTCGTCCTGCGGACCGAGCCGCCCTTTTCGCGCATGACCGTGCTCGTCTCGGTGGCGACTGTGCTTTTGCTGGTACTGCTGGAGCGCTACATGCTCTTTCGCTGGGAATTGCACCTGGCCCGCCACAGGCGCGTGGTCAACCGGGTGGCCATCGTGGGCACCGATGCCATCGCGGCGCGTTTGAAGAAAGCGCTGAAACAGGAGCCGCGCCTGGGCGCGCGGGTGGTGGCCTTTTTTCAGACACGCGCCGGCGAAGCGCATCCGGATATTCCCCGCGAACTGGTAAAGGGCACGCTGAATGACCTGCGCGGCTTCATCGAGTCCAACCAGGCCGACCAGGTGATCCTTACCGACACTACAATTGACCATGCCCGCACGATCGAGTTAATCCTCCTGTGCGAGCAGTCGCTCGTTACGTTCACGCTCGTGCCGGACCTGCTCTACGTGATGACCGGCCGGGTGGACATACAGACCATCGCCGAAATTCCCCTGCTGGGCGTCAGCCGCTGGCCGTTGGACAATTTCTGGAATCGGCTGATCAAGCGGGCGGAGGATGTGCTCGGTGCCCTGTTTGGGTTGATTTTGGTGTCGCCCCTCCTGCTGGTGTTCGCGGTCCTGATCAAGCGGGATTTGCCTGGCTTCGCCGGCGTGTCCCACCGAAGCGGCCTCGCGAAGGGGGAAGCGCTTCCTCCGTCGCCAAGGCTATGGCAGACAAGTCGCGCAGGCAAGCCGGGGCCCGTCTTTTACCGGCAGGAACGCTGTGGCGAGAGCGGTCAGCCGTTCCTGCTGATCAAGTTTCGCACCATGGTCCCGGATGCGGAGGCCGGGACCGGACCCGTCTGGGCTGTGGAAAATGACCCGCGCCGCACGCGCATCGGCGCCTTCCTGCGCCGGTATAACCTGGACGAACTGCCCCAACTCTGGAACGTGTTAAAGGGCGAGATGAGCCTGGTAGGGCCGCGTCCGGAACGACCCTGTTTCGTTGAACAGTTCAAGGATGAGATCAGCCGCTATATGTGGCGGCACGCTTCCAAGCCGGGCCTTACCGGCTGGGCGCAGGTCAGCGGCCTGCGCGGGAACACGGACATTCGGGAACGCATCAAATACGATCTCTATTACCTGGAAAACTGGTCGCTGGCCTTTGATTTCAAGATCCTGGTCAAAACTTGTTTCAGCCGCAAAAACGCGTATTAATATGCATTCAATCTGGATAGGCTGGTGGTATAATGCGACGTTCTGGGCGATTTTCTGCGGCTGGATGCTGGCGCAGGTCACGAAAATGATCTGCTTTTTCGTGCGTGTGCGGAAAATTGATTTTGGTTTCCTGGTCAGTACGGGCGGCATGCCCAGCGCCCATTCCTCGCTGGCCGCGGCGCTCTGCACCTCGGTGGCCATCCGCATGGGCACCGCGGACCCTATGTTTGCCGTCAGCCTGGCCTTTGCCGCCATCGTCATGTTCGATGCCCAGAGCGTACGCCGGGCCGCCGGCCAGCAGGCCCGCGTTTTGAATAAGATGCTGGACGAACTATTCAAGACACACCGGTTTTCCCACGAACATCTGGCCGAACTGCTGGGGCATACCGAAGTGGAAGTGTTCCTCGGCATGCTGATGGGCGTTATGGTTGCCCTCCTGGTGCATGCCGTGGCCATGGTTGTTTGATGAGTAGCCGGATAATACCGCCGTTACTCGAGACAGCCCGATAGAAACGACGGTAATCTTAATTGGTCGTACCTGAATTTTGCGCCGAATTGGTGCAAAATTCAGGCAAGACGATTATTCTGAGGCGCGCAGCGCCGAAGAGCCCGACGGTGGAACGAAGCGATGGTTGGGTGGTTTCCCCGGGGAATCCTTCACTTCAATTTTACGATTTCTTCTTCTACTTCTTTTGCTCCCGCGGCATAGAATTTTTCTTCAGCGGGGTCAAGTTCGCGGAGCAATCTAAGAAACTCGCCGGCATGGACACGTTCCTCATCTGCTATGTCCTTGAGCACTTCCACGGCGAGCTTGTTGTCGGTTGACTCGGCAAGCTGCATGTACAATTGAATTGCTTCGTATTCCGCGGCCACCATGAAACGAATTGCTCTGACGAGCTCCGCGGCCGTGAGTTTTCTGTCGTTTGCTAACCCTGAAAAGGGCAATCCGAATTCTGGCATGTTTATTCTCCTTAGCTTGCTTCTTTTTCGGGCTTCCACTCAACGAGACTGTCGAAAAACGTATTTTTAGGAGGTAGAATCTCCTGCCGACCCCGACTTGTGACTATGAAATCATTCTGACGGCTGAAAAGGCG
>JBDRSI010000296.1:0-3297 GCA_043825055.1 Verrucomicrobiota bacterium | reverse complement strand
GATCGTAGACAACGTAAAGGTCATTGACCGGCTTCCCGCACGCGGCATGCTGGGCAACATTCTCTCAGAAACGCGGGGCACGGGCGGCGCCCCCTTCAACACGCTCGTGGATCTGGCCAGGATGGGAACGCCCTTCCCGCTTTACGGCATCGGGGTGATTGGCGACGACAGTTCGGGCGAGTTTATCCGGCGCACCTGCTGTGATCTGGGCATTGACATGGCCGGCCTGATCACGCTGGAGAACGAAGCCACGGCCTACACCGACGTAATGACGGAAGAGGGCACCACAGAACGGTCGTATTATTACCGCCGCGGCGCCAATGCCAAGTTCGGCATCGAGCATGTGCCCCTATGTCAACTGACCTGCCGCATGTTTCACCTGGGTTACCTGCTGTTGCTCGACGGCATGGATCAGCCGGACATGGAATACGGCACCGTGGCGGCCCGGCTCCTGCATATGGTGCAAAACGAGGGCATTAAAACCAGCGTGGACGTTGTAAGCGAAGACAGTGACCGTTTCGGCAAAATCGTGCCCGCCTCCCTGCGTCATACCGATTACTTGATTTTGAACGAGATCGAAACTGGCCGCACCACCGGGCACAAGGTCCGCAACGCTCAGGGCCAGCTGGACGCGGCCGCCGTCGTGGACGCCGTGGAAGCCCTTTTTGCCATGGGCCGGATGGAACTGGTGGTTGTGCACATGCCGGAAGGCGCCTATCTGCGCACGCGCGATGGCCGTCGGTTTTCGCGCGGATCACTGAGCTTGCCCCCTGACTTCATCAAGGGCACTGCTGGCGCCGGCGACGCTTTTTGCGCCGGCATGCTCTACGGGATTCATGAGGCGTGGGACTATATGGAAGCCATGCGGTTAGGCGCCGCCGCCGCCGCCGCCTGCCTGACGCATCCCAGCACGACCGACGGCATGTTGCCATTCGCCCAGGTCATGGAACTAAGCCGGCGTTTCCCGGAAAACCCAGCACCCGTTAAAGCGTAATTTCGGATTGCCCTATGCATGGTTACGTCCATATCTACACCGGTAACGGCAAAGGCAAAACCACAGCCGCGCTGGGGTTGGCCCTGCGCTCGGCCGGCGCCGGCCTAAAGGTCTATTTCGGCCAATTCCTGAAAAAAGGCGATTTCAGCGAAATCAAGGCCTTGCGGCGATTTCCTGAAATCACGGTCCGGCAATTCGGATGCGGCCGCTTTGTGAAATGCCGTCCGACAGCGGCCGAAATCGGTGCCGCCCGGCGCGGCCTGGCTTCTCTGCGGAAGGCAATGCTCAGTAGCGCTTATACCCTGATCATTGCCGATGAAGCGAATTGCGCGGTCACCTGCGGCCTGATTTCAGTGGATGATCTCTTGCAACTCATTGCGGAAAAGCCGGCGCCGGTCGAACTGGTGTTTACAGGTCGAGGCGCCCATCCGCGCCTGATAAAGCAGGCCGACATGGTGTCTGTCATCCAGGCACGCAAGCATCCATTTAATGTTGGCGTCAAATGCCGAAAAGGGATTGACTGGTAGGAAAAAACAAACGCCGCTAACGCCTAATGGCCGGGCGTCGGGGCATGGGTTTCTATGGTCAGGTAGGGCGCGGGAGGTTCCGCCAGCCACTGGCAGGCATCTGTAGTAGACGGCAGCCCGCGATGGGACCATTCCCAGGCCAGACTCGCCGCGATTATCAGCAGGCCAACGCCCGCCACGATAAAAATCCGTCGCCAGACTATGACCGGCAATGGAAAATACCGGAATACCCTGCCCGCCGCGCCCGCAACGCTGTCGCGTAGCGACTGCGGGCAGGCAGTGCTACCTGCCCACATCGCTGCGCGAAGTACTGCGGGCGGGCGCACAGCGTTGCAGGCGGGCCTGCCCGGCAGCTTAAACCGCGGCCATTGAACGCGTGAGATAAACGTCCAGTTCAGCGCCGGCCATCGCCCCGCAAGCAGGGATGCCGACCATGAAGGCGGCCGACTGGGAATCGGCGTGTGCTTCGGCTTCAGTTTGCCCGCATGGGCAACCGGCGCCTTCCTGGGCGGCGCTTTCGACGGCGGTGGGGCAAGCGCAGGCCCCGCTCGACTGGACACGTCAAACTGTTTCAGCAGGGGCATCGGATCCAAGCCGACACACTCGGCGTAGAGCTTGATAAATCCCCGCGCATAAATAGGCGCCACGAGCGCGTCAAAATCATCCGCTTCAATCGCCTGGACAAAAGTGCTCGTCATTTTCGTCGCCACGGCCACGTCGGATATGGATATCTGCCGGCGTTCGCGAGCGGCTTTCAAAATTTGGCCAATGGATTCCATTACACATCGCCTCCCTGCTCGGGTGTATTGATGGGTATTTCGCCATCCAGGTCAATTAAAATCTCGCGCGGGTCGGACCCGTGGACCGGCCCGACAATGCCTTTATCTTCGAGATGATCCATGAGCCGGCCGGCACGGTTGTAGCCGATTTTGAGCCTGCGCTGCAAGAGCGAGACGGAAGCCCGCTGGGTTTCACGAATAATGGCAATGGCCGACTGCAGTAGATTCTCATCCACACCTTCGTCATCGAGGTCCGACACAGGCGTCGAGCTCTCGATGCTGGCTTTAAGCTTCATTTCATAGATCGGCTCTCCCTGCTTGCGCCAGAACTCCACGATGGCACTAATATCGTCATCCGTGGTCATGGCGCCTTGCGCACGGATCAGCTTGCTGGAGCCCGGCGGCAGGATGAGCATATCGCCGCGACCCAGTAATTTGTCGGCCCCGCTCGTGTCAAGGATCGTGCGGCTATCCACCTTCTGGGCCACCTGGAACGAAATGCGCGCCGGGAAATTGGCTTTAATGGTGCCTGTGATCACGTTGACCGACGGCCGTTGGGTGGCCAGGATCATGTGAATGCCCACGGCACGCGACATCTGGGCCAGGCGGGCAATGGCATTTTCCACATCGGCCTGCGCCACGAGCATCAGATCCGAAAGTTCGTCAATCACGATCACAATGTAGGGAATTCGGTCGGGCACGGAGTTTGCCTGATCCTCCTCGCCGGCGATTTCGGCTACCGGCAAGTTCTGTTCCACCGGCCGACTGTTGAAGCCCTGGATATTGCGGACGCCGACCTTGGCAAACAACTTGTAGCGGGTTTCCATTTCATTGATCGCCCAGTGCAGACCCAGCGGCACCCGCTTGGACTCGACAATGACCGGTGTCACCAGATGCGGCAAATTGGCGTAATTGGCAAATTCAACGCGCTTCGGGTCCACCAGCATGAGTTTTAGTTGTGCGGGGGTCCGCGACATCAGCATGCCGGCCAGGATGG
>JBDRSI010000295.1:0-9127 GCA_043825055.1 Verrucomicrobiota bacterium | reverse complement strand
GGGAAATCCGCACGTCCGGTTTGACGAGGGAGAGGGAGGCCACTGGTCCCCTCTCTACTCTATTGGTGAATAGTTACTGGAAAAGAATAATGTCATGAATCTTCAAGCAACGGTCTCTTCCGTGTTTGCCCGCACCCCTGTGACCGACATTCACACGCACCTCTTTGATCCCGCCATGGGTCCGCTCTTGCTGTGGGGGATTGACGAACTGCTGACTTATCACTACCTCGTGGCGGAAGTGTTGCGCGCCCGGCCGGAAATAACCTATAAAGCCTTCTGGGCTATGCCGAAATCGGTCCAGGCGGACCTGATCTGGCAGGAGCTGTTTGTCAAGCGTTCGCCGGTGTCGGAAGCCTGCCGGGGGGTGCTGACCGTTCTCAAGGCGCTGGGCTTGAACGCCAACACCGAAAGGCTATCCGATATCCGCGCGTATTTTGCCGCTCAGACGGTGCGCGGCTATGTGGACCAGGTGTTCAAGCTGGCCGGGGTGGAGCGCGTCTACATGACCAACGATCCGCTGAATCCGGTGGAACGCGCGGTCTGGGAAAAAGGATTTGAACGCGACAATCGCTTTCTGGCCGCCCTGCGGCTGGACAGCGCGATCAAAGATTGGCCGCAGAGCGTCGGCAATCTCAAAGCCCTGGGCTATGCGGTGGATACATCGCTCTCTGGCCGGACTTTAAGTGAAGTCCGCCGTTATCTCAATGACTGGTGCCAAAGGATCGAAGCCCGTTATATGGCCATCAGCCTGGCGCCGGACTTTGCTTATCCGGATGCCACGGCCAGTTTGACGAATCTGATGGTCAAGGCGGTCATTCCGGTGGCCCGCGAGCGGGGCATTCCCGTGGCTCTCATGATTGGCGTTCGCAAGGCGG
The DNA here is from genome assembly GCA_043825055.1 of Verrucomicrobiota bacterium. GTDB lineage: Bacteria > Verrucomicrobiota > Kiritimatiellia > JAAZAB01 > JAAZAB01 > VSJD01. The sequence continues at coordinate 8,252 of JBDRSI010000295.1, read as the reverse complement.
TTAATCCGGCCCTGGGCGACGCGGGCGATTCTGTTGGTCCGGCGGATATTACCACGGTGGAGCACTTGGCGCGCGATTATGGCGACGTGACCTTCCTGGTGACCCTGTTGGCGCGCGAGAACATGCATGGCCTGTGCGTGGCCGCCCGTAAATTCAAGAATATTGTGCCGTTCGGCTGTTGGTGGTTTCTCAATAATCCGTCCCTGATCCGCGAGATTACGGCCATGCGCCTGGAAATGCTGGGACTTTCTTTCATTCCCCAGCATTCCGATTGCCGGATCCTGGATCAGCTCGTTTACAAGTGGACGCATTCCCGTGAGATCATTGGATCGGTGCTGGCGGCAAAGTACGATGATCTGGCGCGGGCCGGCCGGCCGGTTTCCGAGGCCGATATCCGCCGAGATTTGGCTATGCTGTTCGATGGCCGCCTGATAAATCAGCGCCCAATTGTTTAATTTTCTATTGACGTAGCACGCAACATTTTAAGATCTTTTCCTTTGCACGCTTCACGTTCTTACGTCCTCTGGCGTCCGGCGTCTGTCGTCTGGTGTCGTTCTTCCATATTTCCGCAGGGCGCTCAATAGTCGCGGACAGGCGCCGGATTGCTCGAGCGCCCGTTGCATCATCCGCCGGCCTGGCGCCATATAGCTACCGAACCAGGCGGTCTCCGGATTCGCGCTCAAGCGCCCATACGCGCCCAGGGCCTGCGCCAGGCGTTCAATGGCCGCCAGCCAGAACAGTTCCTCGGATACCCGTTGCTCGCGGCTGACCAGCCGATTATAGGCGTTCAGCAGTTTTCCTGTCGTTGCCAACGGCAATTCGATATAGGGATCGCACAACAGCGAGGCCAGGTCATAGGCCGCCGCGCCGAACCGCATGCCCTGGAAATCAATGAAAAACGGGCGGCGCCCCACCCGGAGAATGTTGCTCGCCTGTAAATCGCGATGAACCAATACGGTGGGCGCCTTCAGCAAATCGCCGGCCACCGCGGCCAACTCGCCCAATATTTTCCGCGCTATTTCCGGCGATGGATGGAGCTGGGGGTGGAGAAAATGACGACTGAAAAACTCGCGCTCCCAGCGGTATAAATCAGGTGAAAACGGTGCCACCAAAGCCAGGCGTCGTTGCCGGGCCGCGCGAGCGCCCTGGGTATGCCAGCGCGCGACGGATGCCAGGATTGCCTGATAGAAGGCCGTCAGACGCGCCAGCGACCGATTGGTCGCCGGCCAGGTCTTGGCCAGGCTCTGCAAGGACTCATCGCCCAGGTCTTGCATGACAAAAAAATTCTTTTCGGGCGCGTCGAGCAGAATACTTGGCACTGGAAGGCCGATGGATTTCAGAAACCGGGCGTGGCGCGTATAGAGTGCGTTTTCTTCGCGTTTCCGGCTGTAGCGCACCAGGATTACCCGCTGGCCTTGGCTTTCCAGACGCGTAAAATGCCGTGCCGATCCGCGCGGCTCAAAAGGAATAACCGTGGTTTCAGCTGGGAGCCAGCGCAGGCTCTGCAGGGCCATGGCCAGCGGAATGTCGGCCGTGTTACCGGGCGTGGATAGCGAAAACGCGGAGCGCACCGCCACGCGCGGCACACGGCCATGAACCTCGCAGCCCTTCCCGATAACGGCCTGCTCCACGATCGCGTCCGAAGCGACCCGCGCATCATCCCAGATGACGGCATTCGCAATCCGCGCGCCCTTGCGGATCACGACGTTGTGGCCGGCGGACAGAAATCCGTTGAATCGAATCCGGCGACGCCAGGATTGCATGGACCGCAGGCGATCCGGAGCCAACAGGCCCGCGCCGGGCTCGCCGGTGATATGGCGTTCCAAAATTTCGCGATGGGCCTGGAGATAGCCATCCGGTGTGCCGATGTCCGCCCAATACGAATGCGCCACACAGATGCCGGCAATCTTCCAGGCATTGGCAAGAGCCTGCCGATACGCATTAACGATGGTTGCAAAGCCTTGGGGCGGGATGAACCTCAGGATGCGCGGCGACAATAATTGCAGGCCGCAGAATGTATAAGTACCTTCGGTTCCCGGCCGACTGCTCGCAAAATTGGTGATCCGGCCGCCGGTCATCTCCACCGTGCGTGGGCCGTGTTCGGCGTTCAGCCAAAGCGTGGCCAGCACTTGGGGCTGGTGGAAGGCCGTGATCAGCGGACGGGGATCCAGATCCGCGGCGATATCGGCATTGATCATCCAGAAGGGCTGTGCATCCAGGAACCAGGCCGCGTGGCGCAAGGCGCCGCCTGTGCCCAGGATGTCCGGCTCAAACGACAGGGCGACCTGCGGGCGGAGTGTCGGCCGATGACGGACATAGTCACACATCGCTTCGGGCTGATGATGCAGGTTGATCAACACGTCCTCGACGCCCCAGCGTGCCAGCATATCCAGGATATGCCCAAGCACCGGCTGGCCCCACAGCGGCATCATAGGCTTTGGCGTGTCTAAGCTCAAGGGGAGCATGCGGGTGCCGAACCCGGCCGCCAGGATGACGGCTTTGCGGGGAAACGATATTGGCATGGGTGTCGTTTTCATATGCGGGCTAAACTTACAGGCTTGCCGAATGAATGAAAAGAAATTATCGTAGACAGCCATGCTTATCTTATCCATAGATCAATCCACCGAGACCGGTAGTGCCGCCATTCTGGATGACCAGCGGCTGGTGGCCGAGCGGCACTGGGCCGAGACGCGCTTCAGTCGGCAACAGCTGTTTCCCAGCCTGAAGGCCATGCTGATCGAAACAGGACTTGAGCCTGGTGCCATTCAGCTCTATGTGGTGGGAGTGGGGCCGGGGTCCTATAGCGGCCTGCGGGTGGCCTTGGCGGCGGGAAGGGCCCTGGCCCTTCCCGGTAAGACGCCTGTCTATGGTATTACCAGCGCGGAAACGCTGGCCTTGCAGGCGGCGGAAGCCGCGCGCGCGGCGCGGGTGCTGGTTGTCGGTGATGCCCGCCGCGATCAGTGGTGGACACGCTGTTTTCGGCGCCGCGATGCCTTGATGAGCCCGGTTGGTGATTGGGCGTTGGTGCATCCCCGCGCGTTCCAGGTAGGTGAGGCCGAAGCGGTGGCCACGCCGGATTGGGCGCGGATTGGCGCGCTTTTACAGGCGGCCGTTCCGCCCGCCGTTACGCTGATTGCGCGCGCATTTTTGCCTGACGCGGCAATACTTGGCCGATTGGCGATGGCACGCATGGCGCAGGGCATCGCCTCCGAGCCGCTGACGCCCATCTATCTGCATCCCGCCGTGCACGCCAAATCTGGCGACGCTAAAACCGGCGGTTGTCAGGCGGCCAGCCATCCTGTATAGTGTTTGTTGCCATAGGTGTCCGTGGTAAAAATTAGCAGGAGAGATGCATGTATATTCCGGTTGTCAAAGAAGTCCTGCCGTTTTTCATTGGGTCCCTGGCCGTGTTTGGATTGCTGGGATTGATCTGCAGGCGGGTCCAGTGGAAGCGGACGGCCTGGGTCTTTTTTTGCCTGGGCGTGATTGCGGCGTGCTATATGCTCTTTTTTTTCCGTGATCCTCAGCGGACGCCGCCCTCGGATCCGGCCGTTATCGTGGCCGGCGCCGATGGTGTGGTAATGAGCATCAAGGAGATTCGGGAAGATGAGTATCTCAAGACGGATGCGGTGCGGGTCAGCATTTTCCTGAGCTTGTTCGATGTGCATGTCAACCGCGCCCCCATCGCAGGTAAGATCACGTTTCTGGGGTATTTTCCCGGCAAACGCTACTTCACGTTTGATGAAAAGTCGTCGGAATTCAATCAACATAATTCGATCCTGATTGAGGGGCCGCAAACCCGTTGCCTGGTCAACCAGATTGTCGGACCGGTGGCCCGTCGCGTGGTTTACTGGCTGAAGCTGAACCAGGTGGTCCAGAAGGGGGATCGCATCGGCATGATGAAGTTCGGGTCGCGGCTCGATATGGTCTTTCCGAAAGCCGACGTGGACGTGGTGGTCAAGCCGGGCGACCGGGTTCAAGCCGGGTTGACCGTGGTGGCCACAATGAAGCAAAAACTATAGACGGGGATGCTGCATGCCCTTTAACTGGCGACAAATTATTCCCACGTTGTTTACTTTGGCCGCCATGCTGTGCGGGTTTTTCAGCATTCTGTTGGCGTTGGAAGGAAAGGCCTCCTTGGGGGGTAGTGGCTCCTATCTGCTCTCGGCCCAGTTTATCATGCTGGCCATGATCCTGGACGGGATTGACGGCAAGGTGGCCCGCTTGCTCAAGGGAACCAGCGCCTTCGGCGCGGAACTGGATACTTACGTTGACATGACGGCGTTCGGCCTGGCGCCGGCCATTCTCATCTACCAGGTGGCCCTTCAGCGTCATGATGACTGGCGGATTGCCATGACTGCCGTGGTGGTGCTTTCCGGCATGATCCGGTTGGCGCGCTTCAAAGTTAAGGATTCGTTGCGAGGGCAGGGGGGCTATTGCGGACTGCCGATTACCGTGAGCGCCGGCTGGGTGGCAATTTTTGTTTTACTCAGTGAAACGCGCACCTTCGGCGATTATTTCCGCCTGGGGCAGGGGCCGGTGGGTGTGATTTTTTTGGTGGGTGTCCTGATTATGATTGTCCTGCAAGTGTCCAACGTGCCGTATCCCAAGCCGACCAAGCTGACCGCGGTGTTCATTCCCAGTATCGTCCTGGTGGCCTTGCTGTTTGTGCGCAATATGAATATCGCTCCCAAGGCGGCGCTCGTGATCATGGTGGCCGGGATGATTTACCTTGTGTTGGGGCCGCTTTACATGCAAGCGATCAAGTCGCGCACGGCCAAGTCCTGCCCTGGCGGCCAGGCCCCGCTCTTGTCCGGCGTAGCCTTGGCGAAGACGGATGATGATGCCAACTGATTTTTATTATCGCTTTTCTGCAAGGAACAATTATGGCGAGTGAGCCCATTTATGGCGCGTTGCGCGCCATCACCCGACCGGAAGCGAAGCGCCACCTGTCCTGTCTGGTTGACGATCTTGCCCGGCATGTTGACTATCTCCACGAGGAAGGCGTTACGGAAGTTGCTTGCTCGCCGGCCATTGCGTCTGAAGGCGCCATTGCGTCTGAAGGCGCCATTGCGCCTGAAGGTTCGCCGGTGTCGGCTATTCCGCTGGCGCCGCCAGTTTCCGATGCTGACGTCAGTGCGGAGTTGAAGGCCATTGCCCAGAAGGTGGCCGTCTGCAAAAAATGCGGGTTGCATGCAAAGCGCCGCCAGGCGGTGCCGGGGCAGGGCTGTCTTCATCCCGATATTCTTTTCATCGGCGAGGGGCCTGGCGAGGATGAAGATAAGCAAGGCTTGGCCTTCGTAGGCCGGGCAGGCCAGATGTTGACGCGGCTGATCACCCGCATGGGGTATACCCGTGGCGAGGTTTTTATCGCCAATATCGTCAAATGCCGCCCGCCGAATAACCGGAAACCCTTGCCCGCAGAGATAAACATGTGCCGGCCTTATCTTGAACAGCAAATTGCCGTCTTGAAGCCGAAAGTGATCGTTCTCCTGGGCGCCAGCGCATTTGAGGGACTCATTCCGCCCAAATCGCCGGGAATAACAATATCAAAGGTGCGCGGTAAATGGCTTGATTACAAAGGCATTCCAACAATACCCACTTTTCATCCTTCCTACCTGTTGCGGAATCAGTCAGCCATGTGGGATGTCTGGAACGATATGCAACAGGTGTTGAAGCGCCTGGGGCGCGCGGTTCCGGAAAAGACGTAAATGGAAAGAAATGAAAAAGAGTCCAGTTTTGAGTCTGTCATCTGTCCGACTGTCCATCACGGCTATCTTAGAGAAGTCCTGCACCCTGGACAGGGGAAACTATAATACATTCTTCCTGTATTTTATGGCGTAGATAATAATCGGTGCGAAACCTCTCGCGCACTCGGCAAAGATGTTCTTGCTTGACCAGAGCCATCATACTTCCCCCCAAACCCGCAGCGGATATTTGAGCCCCCTCTGCCCCGGCCTGCAAGGCAAGGTCAACCATTTCATCAATCTCGGGGATGCTACAGTCATATCCACCGGGCTGCATGTGCAGTTTTTTTCTCGGGTCGACAGCTCGCTTACGCTTCTTTTGTTCCGCAGATATAAAGGATACCCTATCCCCGTCATGGGAAACACTCATAAGTTTGCCATATAATCTGTAATTTCCTTCCTTGACAACTTTCTCCAGCATCGTGCTACGCTTGCTTTCAGCAACACCGAATGTGATTACCGAGCGTATTTGATATCCGTCTTGAGGTTCGTTGTGGGTGGCAAACTGTTCTTGCAGGAGCTTCTTATGCTCCGGTAATTGAGCCGAAAGCTGCGCGCGATCAATCTGTACTGGCAGAGAAAGTAATAGCTTACATATCTGGGATGGGTTGAGATACTCGACGAGATCGGCAAGGTAGAACCTTTTGGACTCATCCGGGAGATGGATTCTGATCTCAAGTACCTTCTCAAACACACGTGGATGGTGTTTTTTGAGGTATTCTCTTATGTAGATCTCTCCTATTTCATAAGTAGCTATCTTCTCATTGAACTTCTGGCGTGCTGAACCTGATTTATCGGATGTTATACCCGAGTTGAATACCATCAACTTGCGCCCCTCTGGAAAAGGCAGGTAAGACTTAATCATGAGTTCCGGCAATGTTTTCATATGGGTAATCATTCCAAAACGGCCATATTTTATTGCAGCGTGGTCACCTGAGCCCCCTCTGGTACCCACAAACCACTCAGCAATACCACAGTAGTTCACAAATTCATCATCGGTAAGCGTAATTCCGTTGCAATCGAGCATAGCCTCCATCATTGCCACAACAATCGCCGAAGAAGAACTCAGTCCCATCCCGGGAGGAATATTACTGTCAAGTACGCCATCCAACCCGCATAAGTTCTTCCCCGGAAATTTCACCTGAAGATAGACGGGGATTGATTTGAGTTTATTCACCCAGTCCTGATTAACCCCGCGCGCTGCGCGCGTGTTAGTCTGATGCTGTGTCCATACAAGCCAGTTCCTCACCGTGGAGATCTTTTCTGATGGCACTTCTTTCCTGATATTAAAGCTTCTTGCTCCATATGATGCGTCCAGATTATGAATCTGAATGAGGTCATCGTTTCGTGGTGCATAACACAGAACTATCTCTTTGTTTATGCTTATGGGATTGACAAATCCACCACGGTGGTCAAGATGCCTGCCGAGCGTGTTTAGCCTGCCCGGGGCACGGACAAAGCTCACTTCCCTGTCTGTACCATAAACATTCTTGAATTCTGCGGCAATTTTCAAAAAAACCTTCAGCCGCACGTTGACCAATGCGTTTTCTGGGCCGTAGATGGATTCAAGGCGGGAGATTAACGCGCTATCATTTTTCTGGATCAACGCGGTCCATTCATTTATGTTCTTTTTACCAAGCATGGAATTATTTTGGCTCTTAACAGTATAAAAACTTCTCGCTCACCCGAACACGTTTTTTGGATACAAAACTGCTGTTTTCGTTGTTCCCGGGAATTACATTTTGAACGGAACTTTCTCGATTATACCCTTTTCCAGCGGCTTATTCTTCAAGACCTCTGAGGGGCCGTAGAATCCTTTGTTAATACGTGAAAGTTGATAAACAATGGTGTAAGGAGCAAGAAATGTTCCTGGATCAGAGACGGAGTTACATCCTACCTGGCTGTAGTCCCCTAAAATAATGCCGATCTTGGAACGTCCTGTGTCATAGGTCTTCCCGTTCAGCTTTAGCTTTATATTTTCCTTGCCCAATACTATGGCGTATATCCCCAAGTTTGCGGTGGTTGCCTGATTCCCGAAGTGGGTCTTGTAACCGCAAATGCTATCTCCCGCGTATGACGGATGCGGAAAATTCGACTCATTCATCATCACCACATTTTTCAGTTCTCCACGCAAGGTGCATCCGTCGCCCGTAATGACATCTCCGCGGAAATAGGCGCCCTGACGTATATCATTTTTTCTGCCTATAATGGCGGGCCCCTTGATTCCAGCATTTGGCTCAATTGTTGAGCCTTCACCTACGTAAATGTCACCTTCGTTCAAGAAGATATTGGCGCCGAACAGGTGAGCATCACGCTCCAGATAGATGACATGGGTTTCTTTTTCAGTTGCACCGCCGCGCACAAATCCCGGTTCAAAGACGGCACCTTCTTCCAGAAGAACGCTGAACCATCCGAGGGAACGGCCCTTTAAATCATCTTGATTAAGCTTGCGAAGACTCTTGCCCCCATCTTTTTGCCTTATGGTTTGTTTTTTTAGCTGTTTTT
>JBDRSI010000294.1:0-3089 GCA_043825055.1 Verrucomicrobiota bacterium | reverse complement strand
GTGTTCCGGCGTCAGTATTGGTTATACTACACGCTGGCCTTTCTGTTTGGCGCGCGCAAACAGATTTTCATCACCTTCGGCCCCTGGGTACTGATCAAAATCTTTCACCAGCCGGCTTATATTTTTGCCCAGCTCTGGATGGTGGCCGGCGCGTTGGGCATTGTGTTCCAGCCCGCACTGGGCCGGGCCATTGACCGGTTTGGCGAACGCTGGGTCCTGATGGTGGATTCCGGAATGGTTTTTGGAGTGTGTATCGGTTACGGCTATGCGCACCTGATTGGCAGTCACGCGCTGGCACTGGGCGTGCTCTATGCGTGTTTTGTGGGCGATCTCCTGCTTTTTGGGACCAATATAGCGCGCGATACCTATCTGGCTAAAATTGCCCTCAAACCCGAGGACGTGGCGCCCTCGCTCTCGCTGGGGGTCAGCATCAACCACGCCGTTTCCATGTCCGTGCCGGCCCTGGGCGGGTTGATGTGGATGAAATACGGGCACGCTTCCGTGTTCCTGGCGGCGGCCGGTGTGGCCGTTGTGATGTTATTCTTCAGCAACCTGATCCGCACAGGCGGCACATGGAGCGTAAAGCGTAGAGCGGGGAAAGCGTGAGGCCACGCTTCGAGCTTTGTGGAAAGGCCGGTAGATGTTATAGTACCTGACCTTGCATGAATTCTCGATAGCCCAAACGATTGTGCAGGCCGTGTTGGCGGAATTGAAAAAAGTTCAACCAGCGCGCCTGGTCCGCGCGCGGATTGTGGCCGGAGGCCTGCATCAGCTCGTGAGCGCCAATCTGACCTTGGCCTACAAGGTGTTGACCAAAGAAACGCCGGCGGCGGGGTCACGCTTGAGCATCCGCCGTGTGCCGATCACGGCCGAATGCCGCCAGTGTCATTGGCGCGGCGCAATCCGGGGCGCGCTGTTTGCCTGCGGCCGATGCCAGGCCGGCGACATCGAAATCACGGGGGGAAAAGAACTGTATCTGGACAGCATTGAGGTGGAACAGCCATGACCAGGCTGAACATTAAAATCTATCGGAACCTGATGGGCGCCACGGCAGTAGAGTTTCGTAAGTCGAAACACACTGCGTGGCTGCCCTGAAGTGTGCCAAGTCAGCGAGGCTCTACTTTAGGGCGCCAACGATAAGTGGGCGCAGCGCACGCGCGCCCTGCTGAAAAAGCACCATGTGATTTAAGCCTATTCAGGCTTTGGTTATGTGCTCCCTGAGCCATGAAACCAAATTATTCCGGTCGAATTGTCCTGCAGCCAGGCTCAGAATAATCTTTTCTTGCTCATCAACTTCTGAATTGATTTCAAATCCGTTGAGCAGGAGAAATGTCTCCATGGCAGCGTGGCCGACGCGTTTGTTTCCATCTACAAATGGATGATTCATAACGAGTGAAAAACAGAGCGCGGCAGCTTTGGCCACCACATCGGGATACAAATCCTGCCCGCCGAAGGAGGTGTACGGTTGGCTCACGGCTGATTCTAACGCGCCCAGATCACGAATGCCTTTGGCGCCACCAGAGGAAGCAATGAGCCTTTCGTGAAGTTCCAAGGTTTCAGAAATGGATAGGTAGCGCATCAGGCCAACCGTCGGTACAGTTCCTGGTTCTTCGACAAGACACGACGAACTGCTTCATCAAAATCGGGATCCGGTTGCCCGATTAGATCTTCGACGGACGCCGTAAGGAACTGTTCCGGACCCAAGCCAAAACGGTCGGCCTTTTTACGCAAAGCGTCGGCCTTCTTGTCTTCAATCTGAACTGTTATAGTTGTCATGTCTGTCTCCAATCGGTTGAAATGGCAATCTGCTCTGCACGTCAATTGAATTCATTGCTCCTGCACCCAGCGAATAGCGTCATATCCAGCGTGCCTGAAGTGTACAACGGTGGCCGAGGCGGGACAAGCACAAATCTTCCGGGCAGTTGAAGTCCAAGGGTGATCTGGCTGGACAATGGGAGTCAGCGGGGATATGATGCCGGTGCAACGAACCAGAAGCCAGAATTCAGAAGACAGAACGAGGATGCCAACGACGAGATTTCCCGCCAGAAGCGGGTCTGCCTAAGGCACGATCTGCCTTGGTGGATCTGCCTGTGGCACAAAAAGACTTAGGCTGGGAGACTTATTCGCCTGCCATTCCGAATTCTGACTCCTGAATTCTGTCTTCCTTGCTGCGTAATTATGAGGTTGAAAAGAATGCCCAGGCTGAACATTAAAATCTATCGCAACCTGATGGGCGCCAACGATAAGTGGGCGGCCCGGACCCGCGCCCTGTTGAAAAAGCACCATGTGGTCATGCTCAACCTGATCGGCTCACCCGGCGCGGGGAAAACCCGCCTGCTGGAAAAAACCGTGCGGGCACTCTCAAAAACATGCCGGTTTGCCGTGCTGGAGGGCGATGTCGAAACTACGCATGATGCCGAACGCCTGGCCCGGCTGGGCTGCCGGGTCAGCCAGTTGTTGACCGGCGGCGCCTGCCACCTGGAGGCCAAGTTGGTGCATTATGCGCTCCGCGATCTGCCGCTCAAGCAACTTGACCTGGTGGTGGTTGAAAATGTCGGCAACCTGGTTTGTCCGGCAGAATTCGATATCGGCGAACATGCCAAGGTGGCGATCTTAAGCGTGACGGAGGGAGAAGATAAGCCGGTAAAATATCCAACGCTTTTCCGGGAGGCCAAGGCCGTGGCACTGACTAAAATGGATTTGCTCCCGCACCTGCCGTTTGATCTCAAGGCTTGTCGGGCTTACCTGCGCCAGGTCAATGCCGCCACGCCCGTATTCCAGGTTTCGGCTCAAACCGGCCGGGGGATGGCCGCCTGGATCAAGTGGCTTCGGGATATGCGGCAGATAGACCGTTGACCGGAGCCTGGATCAATGTGGCCGGCATTGTCTGGTTTGAGCCCTCCAAGATGTTAGCGGCTGAAAAATCCATTAATGGTGGAAACAAAGATTAGCCCGCGAAACACGGGCATGTGGTCTGTCAAGTTGTTTGAGTAAGAATTATTAATGTTTTTTCTTCGAACTCTTTCAGAGACTTGTAACCCATCAATCGAATGCGCACGAGACCGATTTCACAAGCGATTTTATGCATC
>JBDRSI010000293.1:0-6828 GCA_043825055.1 Verrucomicrobiota bacterium | reverse complement strand
AACGACTGCCTTAACGTGGCGCTGAGCGCGGCCTTGGTCGTCTGGAGATTAATTTCAGTAATCGTCAGCAGGGCCTGACTGCGCCGCAAAGTTGCCACATCGCCAAACCCGGCAAACAGGCTCTGGTAGGCGGACAAACTTGCCTGGTAGGAGGTGGAATCCTGATAGCCCGTATCCAGTTCGGTATTAGATTTGCCGAGGGAGCCCCTGGCCGAAATCTGCGGCAGGAACGGGCCGTAATTGCCCATGACGTCGGCCCGCGCCTTTTCGACCGCCACGCTGGCGGCAGACAACTGGGGATTGTTGCGGATTAATTCGCCGACGCAATCGTCCCAGGTTACCGGCGGCTCCGCCGCCTGGGCGGCGATACTCAGTAGCCAGAGAACCAGAAACCATCCATAACTACCGGGAAAATGACATAAGGCAATAGAATGCAAGTTGGAACGACCCTCCGATACGTGAGAATATAAACCTTCTGACCGGCAAATGCTGGTCGAAGACTGTATGCATATACAGTAACACAGTAACCGGTCGGTGCCGTTCGGTTACAAAAAAATCCGGCAACTATTCACCACTGATTACACGGATGGGCACGGATACTGCAGACAAGCCCGCGATTGGGGTTCAGTCCCCTCAGTCATTCCCATGCAAATGGAAATCTAGAGATCAACTTTTCCTGATTCTGGATTCCCGCTTTCGCGGGAATGACAACCTCTCTTCATATCAGTGTCATCCGTGATATCTCTGGCCCGAGCTCGGGCAGACCGTGGTGAAAAAGTCTTTGGATATGTCCCCTCGTGCAGTTACGCAATCCGCAATCAGAAATCCACGATCAGAAATGCTGATCAGTCGGCCGGCATAATGGTCATATCCGGCTTGATCTTGCCATCGAGGACTTTGCAGTAGCTGATCTTTTCCTTGACGGAAGTGACCTCGATTTTACCGGCCTGTTTCATCTCGGTATCCAATACTTCGCCGGTGTCCTTATCGGTCAGTGTTTCCACGGCGCCTACCGCAAAGACCTGGCCGACGCTCACGCCTTCCCGGCTACCGCGATTGATCGTGACCTTGTCGCCGCCCTTGATAACCGTGCCTTCCCACGGGATTTTCTCGAGTTGTTTCTCCAGGAACTGCACGCCCTGGCCGACGGCGTCTTCCGTGGCTTTGCCGACGTTATCCTTCTTGAATCCGGCCACGTCGCCGCCGAAGCTGGAGCCGCTGTAGCCGAGATTCAGACCTTTGCGGCCGGCCTTGCCGACCACCTTGGTCTGGGCCTTGACCTGGCCGGTGGTGGAGTCAATGATGTAAATGGTGGCGTTCACTTCGGCTTTATCGGTGCTGCCGCCGACCCGGAAGCCCATGACGTTAACGCCGGCGCCGCCACCGGTGGTACTGCCCTGGACATGAGTGATGGCGCCTTTCACCAGCAGTTGGGCCGGGGTCATCTGGCCGGTCTTGGGCGCTTTTTTGCCGCCGGCCATACGGCCGCTGGTGGCCAGGTCCTGCTCAAGCATGGCTTCGCCACGCATATCCTTTTCGCCCAGCACGATGAACTTGCCCGATTCCTGCAGGGCGGCCGTCATGATTTCACCGAAGGCGTTGCCAATATCCCATTGGCCCGACCAGCCGGCTTTGTTTTCAAACTTGGAGACGGAAATGCTGTAACGCAGGTTACCACTGCCGGCGGCCGTCACACTCCCGATCATACTCAATCCCAAGCCCAACACGATCGCCATTCCCAGACAAATCCGTTTCATGATTGCCCTCCTTGTTGTGTTGCCCGTGCGCGGTAACGGGTTAATTGATACCGCGAATTGTGATTAATCTAAAGCAAATCAGTCCCGGTGTCAATTCTGAAATGGAATTCCGAAAAGGAATTTTATCACCTGAATATTGCACCGATTCGACGCAATATTTAGGTGATAATTTTGGCATGCTTCAATACAGGGTTTACAAGCGGAACCCGAATTCAACATTGCATTGGACTTGATTCCCGTCTTTCTTTCCGTTAGCTTGCTTCCGAGTTAAACCCTTCGCCGCGTCCGCCGCGGCGGACTTGCTCCCCTCGGCCTGAGCTCGGGACGAAGGCAGGGTGAACGGAGGCCAAGCATGTATCCGCCCGTATCATCATCAGTTAAATTTCCGGAGATCGAACGCGAAATCCTGGCACACTGGAAACAGAGCCGGATCTTTGAGCAATCCCTGCAGGGGGCTCAGCGCGAAATGGTGTTCTACGATGGCCCGCCGTTTCCAACCGGCTCGCCGCATTTCGGCACGATTTTTGTTTCCATCCTGAAGGATGCCCTGGCGCGCTATTTCACCATGGCGGGTTATTCCGTGCCGCGCCGCTGGGGCTGGGATTGCCACGGACTGCCGATTGAGAATGCCGTGGAGAAAAAGCTGGGGATCAGCGATAAAACGCAAATCGAGAAACAGCTGGGCGTGGCGGCCTTCAACAATGAATGCCGCAAGCTCGTCGCCGACTGCAATGCCGCCTGGGAAAGCTACATCAATAAAATCGGCCGCTGGGTGGATTACACGCATGCCTACCGGACGTTAGACTTGCCCTACATGGAATCCGTCCTGTGGGTCTTCAAGCAGTGTTACGACCAGGGCCTGATTTACAAGGATTACCGGGTCACGCCCTATTGTTATCATTGCGAAACTTCGCTGTCATTCTCCGATATCCGCGAATCCGATTCCACCCGGCCGCGCCAGGACCCGGAAGTCATCGTACGCTTTAAGGCTTTGGATGCCGTGGCCGACAAGCCGACCTGGTACCTGGCCTGGACCACGACGCCCTGGACGTTGACTTCCAACCTGGTGCTGGCGGTGGGCGCGGACTTTTCCTATGCCGCGGTGGAGCACGCGGGCGCCGTGTATATCATGGCCGAGGCGCTGGTCCCCAAGTGGGCCAAACTCTTCGGCGGCAAACCGCGCGTCGTCAAAACTTTTGTTGGCAGCGAGCTGGTTGCGCACCGCTATGAGCCGATTTTTCCGTATTACCGCGACTTGGCGGCCGAGGGGTATTTCCGCATCCTGACGGCCGATTTCGTCACGTTAGATGACGGGGTGGGGGTGGTCCACTGTGCGCCGGCTTTCGGCGAGGATGACTACTGGCTCTGTAAGCGCAATGGCCTGGGCGTGCGCAATCCCGTGGATGCCAAGGGTTGTTTTACGACGGATATTCCCGAATTCGCCGGGCAGAATGTGCACGAGGCCAACAAGGGCGTGATCCGCTGGCTCAAGACCAACGGCGCGCTGATGCATCATAGCACGATCGAGCATAACTATCCGCATTGCTGGCGCTGCCGCACGCCGCTGATTTACCGCGCGATGGATGCCTGGTATTTCGCCGTTGACAAAATCAAGGACCGGCTCCTCAAGCACAACGAAGCAATAAACTGGGTGCCGGAGCACGTCAAGCACGGCCGGTTCGGCAAGTGGCTGGAAGGCGCCCGCGACTGGAACATCTCGCGCTCGCGCTTTTGGGGGACGCCCATCCCGGTATGGGAATGTGCAACCGCCGGCTGCGGTCAACGCCGCGTACTGGGGTCGCTGGCGGAAATTCGCGCGGAGGCCGGGCGCGAGCTCACGGACCTGCACAAGGAATTCCTGGACGAAGTTGTTCTGAAATGCCCGGCGTGCGGCCACCCGATGCGGCGCGTTCCGGAGGTGCTGGACTGCTGGTTCGAGTCGGGGGCGATGCCGTTTGGCCAGTGCCATTATCCTTTTGAAAACAAGGACTGGTTCGAGAGCCATTTCCCGGCAGACTTCATTGTGGAGTATCCCGGCCAGATTCGCGGCTGGTTCTATTACCTGCATGTGCTGGCGGTGGCGCTCCTGGACCGCGCCGCGTTCAAGAACTGCCTGGTGCACGGGACGTTGTTGGCGGAGGACGGCGGTAAAATTTCCAAGTCTAAAAAGAATTTTACGGACCCCATGGAGCTTATCGACCGCTACGGCGCGGACGCCCTGCGGCTTTACCTGCTGGGTTCGTCGGCGGTGGTCATGGAGGATTTGAATTTCAAAAACGCCGGCGTCCACGACCAGATCAAACAAGTGCTCCTGCCGCTCTGGAACGCTTTTTCGTTTTTTGTCACCTATGCCAATGTGGACCAGTATGCCGGCGATCCCGCGCGGCGCCCGGAATCCTCGCATGCGCTCGACCAGTGGATCCTGGCCAAGCTCTACCGCGCGGAGCAGGAAGTCGGCCAGGCCTTCCAGACCTTTTATCTCAACCGCAGTCTGACGCCGGTGACGGCGTTTATCGAGGACCTGACCAACTGGTACATCCGCCAATCGCGCGCCCGGTTCTGGGGCGGAGGGCTGACGACCGACAAGCGGCAGGCCTATGACACGCTGTATTATGCGCTCGTGACCCTGCTGAAAATGCTGGCGCCATCGGCGCCGTTCGTGGCCGATTACCTCTACCGCCAGTTGACGGGCGAGACCTCCGTGCATCTGGCGGCGTGGCCGGACGTGCCGGAGCAATACCGGAACGATGCGTTGATCGAGGAAACCGGCGTGGCACAGACGATCGTCTCGCTGGGACTGGCCCTGCGGCAGAAGGCCGGCCTGCGCGTGCGCCAGCCTTTGCCCGGCATCCAGGTGGCCTTGCCCAGTTCCGTGGATTCCGGAGTAGTGGCCAGACAGATGGACATTATCCGTAACGAATTGAACGTGAAGACCGTGACCCTCCTGGCTGATCCCGGCGCGGTGGCGACATTGCGGGCCACGCCCAATGCGCGCGTGCTTGGTCCGAAGTGGGGGTGCGAGGTGCAGGCCATCATCAAGGCCGCCAAGGCGGGCCAGGTGCGGGAAGAGGGGGACAAGATTATTGTGTTCGAAGGACCGAAAGAATGGGCCGTTGATCGGCAGGATATTGACCTCAGCTACCAGGGCAAGGATGGCATGGATGTGCTCGGCGACAAGGGCATTTTACTGGCTCTGGATAAGACCCTGACGCCCGCCCTGTGCAAAGAAGGCATCGCCAACGAGCTGAACCGCCTTATCCAGGACCTGCGCAAGACCGCTGGGTATGCCGTGAGCGACCGGATCGAGCTGACCATCGAGGGCGAACTGGAGAGCGCGTGGCGCGGACATCTTCTGCAACTGGCTCTGGCCGAGCCGGCCGAACTCAGCGAAGCACAAGCCGATGCCACCACCCGTGAAACGATCGAAGGCCGCGCTTTTCGCGTTTCCATCCGTAAAAAGTCTTAACATGGCTTGCGGGCCACAACCGGAAAAATCAGAGTCAAACCATAAATATAGTAATCATCATGACCGGGAAAAATGGGAGTGGAAGGGTGAAAATATGCAGGCGGAATCAAAAGAGAATACCATAAGCAGAAACACACGGTCGGCAAGTTTTCGCCGGTTTCTTCAGGGGGGTCCCAAGGAAAGGAATTATATCATTCTTGACCCATCAAGCTATGCGGCTGACTTTAACGGCAAGTTCGGGGGGTATGCGACTCTGGAGGACAATCTGCGCTTTCATTCCTTTTTTTCCAACGACAGCCCGATAAGTGAATGGTGCCAGGAAGAAAAAATAATTCCGGAACTTAAATGGGAACGCGCGTTGCTCAGGGAAAATGAAGACGAAAAGATGTTTACGGAGACATTGAGGATTCCGTCGGGGATAAAAAAAAGGGTTGTGGCCGAACGAAAAGGGACAACACCATGGCTTGTTGAACCGGCGGTGAAAAAGGAGGAAGATTTTGATCTCATTGATTATTATGCCGATTGTATCGGGGAACATGCTCACGCGCTTGCCGCCTGGTCGGCTTCCAATTATCAGGCCGTTAAGCAGCAAGGCTTCATGACGGGAGGCGTTGTCTTGATTGCTTTTGAAGCCTACTATCTTATAGCTTATCCTGATATGCCGCTGATGTATTATGATTTTCCTGAGCGATACCGGAAATCGATGGTGCGAATTCAGTCGGCCAACATAAAGATGATAGAGGCGCTATCGGCGGCGGGAGTGGAGCTTTTTTGCATGGGATCCGCGGGGTTGGAACTATTGAGTCCGAAGATATTTGACGAGGCGATTATTCCTTTTGCCAGGGAAACTACTGACCTCATTCGTGCGAATGGGTTGTTTTCGGCCTATCATATTTGCGGCCATAGTCGGCAGCTTATTGAAAGCGGACGAATAAACGCCATAAAACCAACATGGTTTGAAACATTCTCCACTCGTCCATGCGGCGATAATACTTCCCTTGCCGAATCCTTGAAATATCTTGACCCGGAAATAATTTCCAAAGGAAATCTGCCTTTGGAACTTTTACGCAACGGTTCACCGGCGGACATTACCCGGTCAGTACATGAGATTATTTCTCAAAGCCGGGGGCGACGCCATATTATTGGACAAGCAGACGGCACAGTGCTGTCAGGCACACCCAAAGAAAATTTGCTTGCCTATCTGGAAGCGGCAAAATGACGATTATCATCAGTGTCAGACTTAAATATTAAACATTGAGTTTCGCAGCCAGTTGTTCAAAGTGCCGATGCAATAATACAGCACTCGCCATTCTCGCATGCAACCGCCGGCGCTGTTGATCCACGGCGGCGCAGGTAATCCCAGCGTAATACTGACCGGCGGCCCTTTGACTCAGACCCCAAAACGTGTAAGCCGGTTCTAATGCTAATCCTTTCGCTTCCCCCGTCGCGCTGCCATGAGCCTTCAGGTGTTCCTTCAGTAGTCAGAAGACAGAATGCGTAACTCGCGTTTTGCAAGAATTCAGAATAAATGCAAATCATTAACAACGGGCCGTTTTTTGAACAAGTGTAAAAATTCTGAATCCTGACTACTGACTTCTGTATTCT
>JBDRSI010000292.1:0-2632 GCA_043825055.1 Verrucomicrobiota bacterium | reverse complement strand
CGGAACGCTACGATACCGAAACTTTTCTTACGACATTGACACTGAACCACCAATACGAAAAATTTAGCGGTTATCTGAAGGCCTATGGGAATGATACCGATTTTGACCTGTTGCAGGAATTGACAAACGGTAAGCGGTACGCCAGCGGCACCGGCGGACTCTGGTCCCGGCAGGAGATTTCACTTTATGGAATACGGGCAAAAGAAAAACTCCTTTTTTGGCCGGGTGGAGAAATTTTGGTCGGAGCGGACATGGATATGACCGAACTGAAAAATACCCAACGGACATACAGTGGGCTCGCGGTTGCAGGAATCAATGGCGGACGAGCAGAGAGAGTCTGGGATTTTCCCGAAACAAAGCTCTTTTCTCCCTATGTGGCCATAAGTCAGATGGTCGGTCGATCTGAAGGTTTCCACATCATCCCCTCGGCAGGTTTCCGTTATTTCAAACACAACGAGTTCCAGGATAAGTCCGCGGTCCAGGCAGGCCTGGTGATGGGCTACGGAAATACCGATCTCAATATCAATTACTCCCAAGGTGTCAACTATCCCTCTCCGGTCGTGCTGATGAACATGGTGCTCACCAGCTCGCCGGTGAGTAATCCCAGTCAGTACTGGGAAAAGATCAAACCGGAAGTGGTGGACCATTATGAAGTAGGCTTAACCCACACCTGGCCGGAAACCGCCTCGTTGGGGGCAACGGCTTTCTATGACAAAGGCAAGGATCGTGTCCAGGCGTACATGTTTGGACCCATCCCAACCCAATTTAACGACACTATCGGCCAATACGAGATTCGTGGGCTTGAACTCACAGGGAAAATAACCCCTTTGAAAAACCTTGAGTTCACCGCCGGCGCCACCTGGATGGAAGCCAAAGCCAAGGGCAGTGACGGCATTGAACGTGACCGGATGCCTTACACGCCCGGTTTCCAGTTTCAGGCCGGAGCCAACTGGAAGTTTCTGGAACGATACCGACTCTTCGTTGATATGCAACACCTCAAGGATGTGTATGCGGGCACGAGCGCGCGAAGCGGAACGTTCAACTACACGCAGCTTACCGATGCCAACAAACTCAGCGACATGACGCTGGTTAACGCCCGTCTGAGCTATCGGTTCGACTACAGGCCCCTGCACCTGAGGGATTCGGAAATCTTTGTAGCGGCAAACAATATTTTCAATCAGAATTATGAATACGCCAAAGGCTATAGCATGCCTGGAATTACCCTGTTTGCCGGATTCAGCATGAAGCTCTGGTAAACTTGTTGGTGGCAGGCGCGATTGAGGGTCGGTAAGTGTGGACAAAAAAATGAATTTCTATCTTGCGATTGTGGCAATAGCGTTGCTGGGGGTTTCTACGGCCTATTCGAGCGCGCCCCAAGAAGGAAACGCGAAAAGCGTACGCGGCATTGTGACATCGGACACCATCCTGTCCGGAATGATCGCCTCGCTTTTGCCGCCGCACCGCTATTCCATCGAAGCGATACTGCCCCCAGGGCAGTGTCCCGGTCATTATGATGTGAAACTCTCAGACATCGAGAAAACGCAAAAAGCCGCTCTTACCGTTTCATTCAAGGGGATGCCGTTCATGGACAAAGCCGGCCTGGGCGGTAGAGCGCAAATTCTTGTGGATGCGGGGGAGCGCAACTGGATGGCTCCGGACTCATACATATATGGGCTGGGTGTCATCGCCGATGGGCTTTACAGACATTTCCCGGAAGATAAGGCCGAAATAATGAGGCGGAAGGAAGAGGCGATCCGCAAGGTGAATGCAGGGGCGAATTCGCTCATTGAAAAGATCAAGCGGCTGGGAATCTCTGGAAAAGCGATTATAGCCTCCTCCATGCAGAAAGAGCCGCTCGAATGGATGGGTTTCCGTGTTGTTGGAGAATACGGCAGACCGGAGGCGATGTCTGCAAGGGAAGTCGTGCGCCTTTCGAAAATCGGCGGGAATCAGCAGGCAATGGCCGTTGTGGACAATCTTCAATCCGGTCCCGACGCCGGAAAAGGAATCGCCGAAACGCTGGGGGTGCCGCACGTTGTCCTGACGAATTTTCCATCGGAAAAAGGGTATCTTGCCACACTCAGAGAGAATGTTGACGCCGTCGCGGCGGCAGTGATGCGAAAATGAAACCGGATTGCTTCTTAAAGTTGTGACGCATAATGAACGAACCCATTATAGAACTGAACGGTATCACCGTCCGAAAGGCAAAGGGTTTGCTGTTGGACGGAATCAGCCTTGGCGTGTCACGCAACGAGTTTGTCGGGATTATTGGCCCCAACGGCGCCGGTAAAACCACGCTTCTGAATGTCATAACCGGATTTGAAAGATTCGAGGGGACGCTCGGTCTTTTCGGACGAAGGGAATCGTGGAGGCGATGTCGTGAAACCAGGCTTCGTGTCGGTTACGTTCCGCAGTTATTCCAAATCGATCCGGCGTTCCCGATTCTGGTTGCGGAGGCCGTGATGACTGGCGCAATCGGCCGACTCGGACTGTTCCGCTCGCCCGGCAGACAGGAGAGAGAAAATGCGATGCGGCTCATGGAAATGATGCGCTTGGCCCATCTGGCGGAAAGGCCGCTGGGCCAGCTTTCCGGCGGCGAGCGGCAGAAAGTGTCGCTGGCGCGGGCGATTCT
>JBDRSI010000291.1:0-2426 GCA_043825055.1 Verrucomicrobiota bacterium | reverse complement strand
CGAACATCATGCCCTGATCACCGGCACCCTGCTCCTTGAACAGTCCCTGCCCCGCGGTCACACCCTGGGAAATATCCGGCGACTGACGGTCCAACGCCACCAGCACGGCGCAGGAATTGGCGTCGAACCCCATGGCGGCATCCACGTACCCGATTTTCCGGATCGTGTCCCGCACCACATCGGCATAATTGACGGACGCCTTGCTGGTAATTTGACCGGCGATGATCGCCATGCCCGTGGCGACCATGGTTTCGCACGCCACGCGGGCATGCTTGTCCTGTGCCAGGTTGGCGTCCAGGACGGCATCCGAAATCGCGTCGGCGATCTTGTCCGGATGTCCTTCCGTCACCGATTCCGAAGTGAACATGTGCCTTCTGGTAGCCATAATATGATTTCCTTGTATATGAGGTTGCTTGCGAGTTGAAATTAGGCCTCGAAGCGAGGCGACTTTTACGTTGTCATCCAGAGCGAAGCGAAGGATCTCCTCAGTGGTAATGTTTCCTTAACGAGATTCCTCACTTCGTTCGGAATGACAATCCGTGTAACTTTGAAATTCCTATGCATCGAGTTTTCACGAAAACAGGGGGGATTATGCCGGAATCATTCCACCAGTTCAAGAATTTCCGGAGCAATTTTTTTGGTCAGTTCCCGGAACATGTCATGCACATCCACGGCCGATTGCGAAGTCAATGCCAGCTCGGCAATTTCGCGGGCTTCCGACAGACTGACCCGGCGGATGGCGTCCTTGACCATGGGAAGCGCGGAGCAACTGACGCTCAACTCGTCAACGCCCAACCCCAGCAGGAGCGGCGTCATCAGCGGGTCGCTGGCCATACCGCCGCAGATGCCGGTCCAGATGCCGTGGCGATGACCGATATCAATGGTGTTCTTGATCAGCCGCAGGATGGCCAGATGTGTGGGCTCGTAGAGATAGGCCACCCGTTCGTTACCGCGGTCAATGGCCAGCGTGTATTGGATGAGATCGTTGGTGCCGATACTGAAAAAACTGACGTAGGGCGCCAGCATATCGGCCACGAGCGCGGCCGCGGGCACTTCAATCATGGCACCAACCTCGACATGCGGGTTAAACGGATGACCTTTTTCCAACAGTTCCTTTTTGGCCTGGTCCAGGATCACGTTGGCGCGGACAATTTCATCTAGGTTGCTGATCATGGGATACATGATGTTGACATTGCCCACGATACTGGCGCGCAGGATGGCGCGTAGTTGCGTGCGAAACAGGTCCGGCTGGGCCAGGCAGAAGCGGATTGCTCGCCAACCCATGAACGGATTAGACTCCTTCCAGTTCACGTCCAGATTGGAAAGAAACTTGTCGCCGCCGAGATCCAGTGTGCGAATGATGACCGGCGCGGGCGCCAGGCGCTGGGCCACGGTCCGGTAAGCATCGTATTGCTCCTCTTCCGTGGGCAGATCCTTGCTCGACATGTAAAAATACTCCGTCCGGAACAGGCCGACTCCTTCCGCACCGCCGGCCAGCACCGCATCCACGTCCTTCGGCAACTCGATATTGGCGGAGAGCGTGAGGCGGTATCCGTCCACCGTTTCCGCCGGCAAATCCTTGAGCCGCCCGAGCTCGATCTCAATGCCGCGCTTGGACTCCGCCTGGCGCAGGGCCTGTGTACGACGCTCCAGCGTAGGGCGCAGGACCACCAATCCCTTGGCGCCATCCACGAGTAACTCGTCACCGGAGCGCACTTCCTGGCTGATATTATGCAGACCGACCACCGCCGGGATGCCCAGCTTGGCGGCAACGATGGCGGTATGGGCCGTCGGACTGCCCAGGTCCAGCACGATACCCCCCACCCGATCCTTGTTGATGGACACCGTTTCCGAAGGCGACAGATCGTTGGCCACGACAATCGTGTCCGGCTCGGTAATGTCCGCCAGCGTCACCTGTTTGCCGGCCAGGTTGTGCAAAATGCGGCGGGCAACGTCCTGCACATCGTTGGCCCGTTCGCGCACGTATTCGTCCTTGACCCGGGCCAGCGACTGCATAAAGCCCGCGGCCACATCGCGGAGCACGACCTCCACATTTTTACGGCGCCCCTCGATCCCCGTGAACACATTCTTAATGAAGGGGCCATCATCCAGGAACAGCAGGTGGGCATCAAATATGCCGGCCACGTCGGGATCGCAATCCTTCTGGATTGCACGAATCTGTTGGCGGGTCGCGATGAGGGCGGCTTCATAACGCGCAATCTCGCGGGGCACATCCGCGCGTGAAATATCCCGCTCAACAACTTGATCATCCGGCGGCGTCCGCAGGAACGCGCGCCCGATGGCGATGCCCGCGGACACGCCGATGCCGCGAAAAACCAGTTCGTCGGATGTGGTTGTGTCTGGAGGAACGGCATCCATGACGGTTGAAACTCCTACTCAATGGTTAATGGAAAATGGTAAATGGG
>JBDRSI010000290.1:0-2223 GCA_043825055.1 Verrucomicrobiota bacterium | reverse complement strand
GTTTTCTACTGCACCGTCTACGGCCCGGACGGGTCGATCAAGAGCCAGGACATCATCCCGGCCAAGCAGCTTGTCACCAACGAGGGCCTGGACCACCTCCTGAACGTCCTGCTCGGCGGAACGACTCCGGTTTCCCCCTGGTATGTGGGCCTGAAACTGACCGGTGCGGCGGCGGCTGCCGACACTCTGGCATCCCACGCCGGATGGACGGAAACCACGGCCTACACCGGGAACCGCCAGGAATACGTGGAGGCGGCGGCCAGCGGCCAGTCCGTCACCAACAGCGCGAACAAGGCGACATTCCCTATGACTGGAACCGCCACCGTCTACGGGGCTTTCCTGGCTTCCGCCGCTACCGGCACCTCCGGCACCCTGCTTTGCGTTGGCGATTTCGCCGGGGCCAAGTCCTGCACGTCCGGCGATACCGTGGAAGTCACCTACACCATTTCCGCTGCGGATGACGGGGTGTAAGCCATGGCACGACGCCCGAAACTGACACTCGAAGCAACCGAGAACGGCTCCTACGTCGTCAAGTGCGTGTTCAAAGACGAGCGGGGGATCGCGGTCAACCCGGTAACGCTGGCCTGGAGCCTCACCGATTCCGCCGGCACAGTCGTCAACTCCCGGACGGCGGTGGCTGTGGCCGTACCCACAGCCATCACATACGTCCCTATGACCGGGGCGGACCTGGCCATCCTGGAAGACGGCGACCACGAAGTCCGGGTCTTCACTGTGGTGGGCACGTACTACTCAACGCTCACGACCTCGACCCTGGACTTCACGGCGGACACCCAGTTCGACGTTCGGAACCTGATCGGTATAACCTAAACCCCAAGCGGAGCAGAAAGGGCGCGAACAATGGCCGATTTCAAGTGCGATGACCACAGCGGGGTGTGCCAGTCGGTGGCGGAACTCCGCGACCAGAACGCATCTCAATGGAAAAAGCTGGATTACCTGTTCAGTTCGACCATGAAAACCAAGACGGTCATGACCGTGGCCGGGGCCGTCATTTCCATTCTGGTTGTTCTGTTCTCCGGGACGTTCGGCATGGTTTGGTCGATGAACCAGAACATTTCCGACACCCGGATCGCCATCGAGGAAAAGCTCGAGAAATCCGCTGACGCCGCCCTTGTTGGCCGGTCTAATCTGGACAGCCGATTGCAAAAGCTGGAGCTGCAAATAGCAAAGGTCGAGGGGACAATGGCCCTGCTCCAGTCCAGGATTCCGGCTATCCGAACCAACGCAGCTGGACAGTGAAAGACGGCCCGGTCAAAATCATCCTGCGCACCGTGATTTTCCTCGGCCTCGCCGGGTTCCGGGCATTGGTGGCTTTTGGGGAATGGTTGGAGAGAAAATAAATGGGCGACCTGACGCGCAATTTCAGCCGGAAAGAGTTCGCCTGCCATTGTTGTGGGGTTACGGTCCACGACCCAAGGCTGTCTATGGCGCTCCAAAAGCTCCGGGACATGGTTGGGGTGCCTATCAGTATTTCATCGGGTTACAGGTGCCGTCTGCACAACACAGAGGTTGGCGGAAAGCCGAGAAGCCTCCACCTTGCCGGGTGCGCGGCTGACATCGTAATCAAGGGTCTGGCAACCGGCGACATGATCCGGGCTGCTCATCAGGTCCGGGAGTTCCGGTATTCCGGCATCATCTTTTACGCGGGGCAAAGATTCATCCACGTTGACGTGGGCCGGGCGGTGCCATGGCAGGATTTTCCGAAGATTTTTTTGTCTCACCAAACGGCCATTAATCCCGTTGTGTCTCCCGAAACGGGAGACATGGTGCATAACTCTCCCGGGGCATCCGGGGAAAGGAAGGGCGACATGAGCTTCAAGGACAAGATGGGCGATGTTTTCGGGGCGGTCAAGGACAAGGTTGTGGCGAACATCCTGCCCATCGTGGTGGCAGCGGCTACCCCTGCGCTTAAGCGGGCGCTCGGTGCCCTGAAAGGCAAGGGCCTGGCACTGGCGCGTGAAGAGGCTGTCAAGTACAGGATTCACGCCAAAAAGACGGACGAATGGTGGGACGACATCCTCGGGGACGCATTTTGCGCCTTGCTCGGATGCGCCAAGGCCGAGGTTATCGCGGCCCTGGACGCCAAGAGCGATGACGTGGCGGTGTAGCCCATGGACGCCTTCAAATCCTTCGACAAAAGCGTCAGGGATGACATGGTGCTTATCGCCATTGGCGGGTGCCTGGCGGTTATCGTGTTTGCCGGTG
>JBDRSI010000289.1:0-2672 GCA_043825055.1 Verrucomicrobiota bacterium | reverse complement strand
AACATAATAAAGGTGATTGAGAAATATTCAAAAACGTTTGCCGTGAATACCCAGACCAATGCCGCTAATACCGGTTATAATATGATAACGAAATACATAAACCCCGCTTTTGTATGCCTGGATGAAACCGAGGCAAGGTATGCAACCCAGGACCGGTTCGGAGATATAGAGATTATTGCGAAAAATATTCTGAAAAGTATGAATGCCGGCCATCTCATAGTAACGCTGGGCAAAAAAGGGTCTGTCGGAATTGACAAATCGGGGGAGATTAACAAGACCCCGATCTTCTCCACCAAGGTGATTGATACCGTGGGCGCCGGGGACGCTTTTTTCTCGTTCACCGCGCCTTGCTTTGCGCACGGCATGCCTTTGGACTTAGTTTCCTTTGTCGGCAATGCCGTGGGAGCGCTGGCAGTGCAGATTGTCGGCAATAAAAAACCGGTTGAAAAATATGCGCTGCTCGAATTTATCCATGGGATATTAAAATAACAAAAGTTTCAGGAAGATTGCAACTTAAGAGATCCGGTATGGCGTGCGGCAGGTTTATGAAAAAAGTTTTAGTCACCGGCGGGGCAGGTTATGTCGGTACAGTCTTAGTGCCGAAGTTGCTGGCCAAAGGTTATCAGGTCAAAGTCCTTGACCTGTATATTTACGGGGAAAATGTCCTCGATGCGGTCAAGGATAACCCGAATCTCAAACAGATCAAAGGGGACATACGTGACAAGGCGCTTCTTCAACGGGAATTTCCCGGAACTGACGCGGTCATTCATCTGGCCTGCATCTCCAATGATCCCAGTTTCGAGCTGGACCCCAAGCTGGGCAAGGCGATCAATCTGGACGCCTTTCCCGGCCTGGTGCAGGCGGCGCGGGAGGTTGGCGTACGGCGTTTTATTTACGCAAGTTCGTCCAGCGTGTACGGGATCAAGGAGGAGCCGGATGTCCGCGAGGACGCTGAGAAAACGCCGCTCACCGATTATTCGCTCTTCAAGCTCCAGTGCGAGCAAATGCTGATGGACGGGGTGAACGACGGCGCCATGACGAAAATCATCGTGCGTCCGGCCACCGTATGCGGCTATGCGCCCCGGATGCGCCTTGACCTGACCGTGAATATTCTAACCATCCATGCCCTTGTGAATCATCGCATTCGGATTTTCGGCGGGGCTCAGCTCCGGCCCAACCTCAACATTCTGGACATGGTCCGGGCCTATGAGCTGTTTCTGGATGCGCCCCATGAGAAAGCGCACGGCATTCCCTACAACGTGGGCTTTCATAATTATTCGGTTGAAGCCATTGCCCGCATAGTCAAGCAGACGCTGGGGGATGAGACGATTAAGATGGAATATGTACCGACCAGCGATAACCGGTCCTACCACATCAATTCCGATCGCATCCGGGAGCGATTAGGGTTTGAGCCGCGCCATTCGGTCGAAGACGCCATCCGAAGCATTGCCGAAGCATACCACCAGGGCCGGCTGGCGGAGCCCATGACCAATCCGCTCTATTATAATATCAAGCGAATGCAACAACTGACCCTGGGATGACCGCGAAATTCATTGAATGATTCAGCGATTAAGTGAGTGAACGATTGATTTCAGCAATAATCACTCAATCTCTTAATCTCTGAATGGAAAGAACCTCTTGCATATCGGCATTGATTTCGACAACACCCTGATCAGCTATGACGCGTTATTTCACCGGTGTGCCCACGAGATGCATTTGATTCCTCCCGATTTGCCGCCTACCAAGGCGGCCGTCCGCGCATGGCTATGGCGTCAGCCGGACGGCAATACGCCCTGGACGGAATTACAGGGCGAGGTTTATGGCCGGCGCATGGCAGAAGCGGTCTGGTTTCCCGGCGTTGACGGATTCTTTACCTTCTGCCGTAGCCGGCGGCTTCGGGTTTCCATCATCAGCCATAAGCTGGAATATCCAGCCCGCGGTCCCCGGGTCAATCTGCGCGAAGCCGCGCTGGTCTGGATGGAGGCGCATGGTTTTTTTCGGTTGGACGGTTTTAATTTAAGCCGCGACGATGTGTATTTTGAAGGATCCCGCGAACAAAAATGCGCGCGCATCGCTGAACGGCAATGCACACATTTTGTGGAAGACCTGTCCGAAGTTCTGCTGGATTCGGCCTTTCCGCCCGGCATTATTAAACTGTTGTTCGATCCAGACGAGGTTGCCGGCAAGATGGGGCCGGATATTCAAGTGTTTCGAGCGTGGACCGATATCCAGCGGTATGTGGAGGCCTTAGCATCATGATGGAGCCGATCATTAAGGCAATCCGGGAAACGGCGTTAGCCGCGTTTGCGGCCCAGCCGGAACGTGTTGAGCCCGTAGCCGGCGGCGCCAATAATCTCGTATTCCGGGTAACCGCCGGTGGTCGGGACATCCTGGCAAAAGCCTATTTTCAGCACCCCGGTGATCGGCGGGATCGACTGGGCGCCGAGTTCGGCATGCTCGATTTTCTCTGGAAAAACGGCCTGCGTTGCATTCCGGAGCCGCTTTATGCCAATTACGCCCGCCACATCGGCCTGTACCAGTTTGTTGAAGGTTGTCGGCCACAACGGGAGGAAATTTCCTGGCCGGATGTAGAACAGCTCATCCGGTTTTTGGCCGATCTGTGGCGCTTGCGGGAAAAGCCCGGCGCAGCGGCCTTGCCACCCGGCTCGGAT
>JBDRSI010000288.1:0-6014 GCA_043825055.1 Verrucomicrobiota bacterium | reverse complement strand
TATCAATTCATGCTTACAAAGTCAAGGTGTTTCTCCGAGATCATCGCCGTGAGTAACCCCTCAGTTATGAGGGCTGATGTCATTCCCGATCTGATCGGGAATCCAGAAATATTCAATCCTGAAGCTGGATTCCCGCTTTCGCGGGAATGACAGCGTGGAAGTTTCCCCCTCATAACTGAGGCATTACCGCCGTGAGGCAAAAATGCTTGACGGGGCCCGCTTGGAAACCTATAGTGCCAATTCGTCAACGTATTGCTGATTTGGGATTGCTGACCCGCCTGCAGCGCTATGCGCAGTATTGCGGGCAGGTTGCGGATTATTCAATCGGAAATCAGCAACCAGAAATCAAAAATTGAATTAACCATTGTCCGTAGAATGGAGTGTAACTATTATGCGTACGCAGACAGAAGAAACCCGGAAGAAAACCGCGCCGCCGCCCGTATCCACCGGGCTTGTGTTTGAACTGGAAAAACTGGCCATGCCCGGTCAGCGCCTCTTGTTTGAGGCCTGTCAGAAAGTGCTCAAGGATAAGCAGGTTGCCCTGACCCCCGTGTTATGGTCGCGGTTTGGCCTGGCGACTCCGCTGGCGCAGGGACTGGGTCGTTTGCTCGCAGCGTTAAATAAGAAATCCCTGGTGGCGGATAAGCTGGCGCGCGCGATTCAAGATATTTTTTTCCGTGAGATTGCCCGGCCTGCGGTTAAATTAAATGCCGCTTTAAATGCCCTGTTGACGGAAGCGGCCAAGCTCAATATCAAAATCGGGGCTTTGTCGTTCCTGCCCGACGAGCAGGCCCAGGCTTTGCTCGTCCATCTTGGTCTCCAGGAACGGATTCGCCTGTGCGTCATGCAGAAAGCCGCCGTGATCGTGCCAACCCCGGACTGCTGGCTGATGACCTGCAAGGCCATCGACGTTCCGGCGCGTCGTTGTGTGGCCGTGGTCGAAAGCACCGTGGCCTGCAATGCGGCGCTTGAAGCCGGCCTGCGGTGTGTCGTGGCTCCCGACGAATTTACCGCCTACCAGGACTTCGGTGGCGCCGACCGGGTGGTCGAGGATCTGAAGGATGTGCATGCCAAGGATTTACAGGCGCTCCTGCATTCATGCGCATTCCGGTAATCAGGATAAGAGGTTTCCATGCAGACCCAGCTTGAGCTCGCGCGCGCCGGCAAGGTGACGCCCGCCATGCAGGCTGTAGCTCAGGCTGAGCGGGTATCTGTCGAACAGGTGGTGGCGGAACTCGCCGCCGGCCGCGCCGTCCTGCCGGCCAATCCTGTGCATACGTGTTTGGTCCCCCAGATTGTAGGCCGCCTATTCCGCACCAAGGTCAACGCCAACATCGGGCGTTCCGCCGCACGCTCTGATGACGAGACCGAATTGGCCAAGCTGAAAACAGCCCTGGCCGCGGGCGCCGATTGCGTCATGGACCTGAGCGTTGGGACGGACCTGGCATTTTTGCGGAAAGCCATGCTGGCGCAATGCCCGGCGCCTTTCGGCACGGTGCCGATCTATGAAGCGGTCTCCCGGATGGGTGGGGCGATTGAAGCGTTCGATCCCGACGTTCTGCTCGCCGTCATCGCCGAGCAGGCCGCGCAGGGCGTGGATTTCATGACCCTGCATGCCGGTCTGCTTAAGGCGCATGTGCCCCTGGCCATGAAGCGACTGGCGGGCATTGTCAGCCGGGGCGGCGCGATTCTGGCATCCTGGATGGTGGAGCGGGGCCAGGAAAATCCGCTTTATACCCGTTGGGACAAGGTGCTCGATATCTGCCGGGCGCACGATGTCACGGTCTCGCTGGGCGACGGTCTGCGGCCAGGCTGTCAGGCGGACGCAAGTGATGCCGCCCAGTTTGCGGAACTTGATACCCTGGGCGCGCTCGTTGAGCGCTGTCGCCGGCGGGGCGTGCAGGTCATGGTGGAAGGGCCGGGCCATGTGCCCTTCGGCCAGATTCAAATGAACGTCGAGCGCGAAATCCGCGTGTGCGCCGGCGCCCCTTTTTACGTGTTGGGGCCGGTGGTGACCGATGTGGCTCCCGGCTATGATCACATCACCTCCTGTATTGGCGCGACGGCGGCGGCCTATTATGGCGCGTCGCTCCTCTGTTACGTAACCCCGGCGGAACACCTGGGCTTGCCGACGGAAGCCGAGGTCCGCGAGGGTCTGGTGGCCTACCGGATTGCGGCGCACGCCGCCGATGTGGCCCGTAACTTGCCCGGCGCCCGCGACTGGGATGATGCCATGACGCGCGCCCGGACCCGGTTTGATTGGAATTGCCAGTTCAACCTGGCGCTGGATGGCAAACGCGCGCGCGAGCGTTTTCGCGAGACCTCCCCCGTGCTGGCGGATGCGAAAGATCATTGCACCATGTGCGGCGTCGATTTTTGCGCCATGCGCATCTCGCGCAAACTGGCCGACACGTTAAATGCAAAATGAAAAATGCAGAATGCAGAATGCAGAATGCAGAATAATCATATCATTTTTCTGACATAAAGGTTTTTCGAATTACAGTGATTTTGTTCGATGAGGAGAAGGTGATGAATCCGGAAGAGAGAGCGCCGGGCTGGCAAGTGCGATGCAGAAAGTGTGGACTGACGGAGCCATGGGGCAAGTACGGAATCCGCAAGCATGCCGCCGGGACAGCTTGCACCATCGGCTGGTGTCAAAAATGTCGTTGGATACGGACGCATGCCATCGAGCGAACCGGCGGGTCAGAAGCAATATCAAGAGCCTAAATTCTGCATTCTACATTCTGCATTCTACATTCTGCATTTCTTCCATGACCTATACCCTCCAGAACCTGCTCGATATCATGGCGAAAATGCGCGGCGAGGGCGGCTGTCCCTGGGATCGCGAACAGACGCTGGAATCGCTTAAGCAGTACCTGGTCGAGGAGTGCTACGAGGTCATTGACGCCATTGATTCCGGCCGGGCGGACAAACATGCCGATGAGTTGGGTGACCTGCTCCTGCAGGTGGTGTTCCAGGCGCAGATCCGCCGGGAACAGGGCCTGTTTACCTTCGAGGAAGTGGTGGATCGCATCTGCGAAAAACTGGTCCGCCGGCATCCGCACGTGTTTGGCAACGCCCGCGTGTCCGGGTCCCAGGATGTGCTTAAAAACTGGGAGGCCATCAAGGCGCTGGAAAAACAGGAGGCCGTTGCCGGCACGCCCGCCGCCGGCACGCTTTCCGGTGCGCCGTCCTCCCTGGTCGGCGATATTCCCCGCCATATGCCGGCCCTGCACAAGGCCCATCATCTCCAGAAGCGCCTGGCGCGAGTGGGCTTCGACTGGAACCAGGTGCATGACGTAGTGGCGAAAATTGACGAGGAACTGGCGGAAGTCAAGCAGGCGCTGGCCGCGGGGGATGCGGAGCAGATCAACGCGGAACTGGGCGACCTGCTGTTTGCGGTGGTGAACCTCAGCCGGTTCCAGGGCTTGAATGCTGAAGAAGTTTTACAACGCGCGGTGGATAAATTTGCCAAACGTGTTCAGGCGGTGGAACAACGGGTGCGGCTCTCCGGCCGCGAATTGTCGCAATGTTCCCTCGCGGAACTGGACACGCACTGGAATGCGGTGAAGGCCGCTGAAAGCGGACGCCAGCCTGCCCTGCGAAGCCTTGGCGAAGCAGGGACGCCAGACACCTGACACCAGACGCCGGATTGCCAGACAAATCGCGGATTATTGATTACGAATTTCAAATTTCCATTAACCATCAACCATTGACCATCAACCATCACTCTTGTGTTGAAGGCCATGCAAGCATCGCCCCATATTCTCTGTGTGCTCAATCCGACGGCCGGCAGTGGGATTGCCCTGCAACGCTGGCCGAAAATAGCCGCGTTATTGGAGTCCTTCCAGATTTCCTGCGAACTGCTGGCCGCGCAAGACGCGCCTCCCGATGTGCAGGTTAGTCGGCGGCTGGAACAGAACGGCCCGCAGCGCTATGCGGCCATCGCCGGCATCGGCGGTGACGGCACCCATTCGGCGTTGATCAACGGCCTGATGCGCTATCGCGCCGCCCATGCGGATCAGGTGTTGCCCCCGTATGTGCTGATTCCCACGGGCACGGGCAACGACATGGCCAAGTCCTTTGGTCTGACTGCCCGCGACGATTTTTTTGTGGGCGATCTGCGCCGCGCCGTGGCGGCCATTCGCTATGGTGCCGATTACTGGCTGGACCTGGGATGTCTCGACGGCGTCTATTTTGTGAATGCCCTGACGGTGGGCTTAGATTCCAACATTCTCCGGGAACACAACCGCCGCAAGCAGGAAATGGCCCATGTGCCGGTCATGCGCCGCCTGCTCAAGGGGAATCTGCTCTATACCTGGTGTGTGGGTATGCGGTTCTGGCGGCAGAAGTCGCTGAACGTGGAGATTGCCATTGACGGCCAGCCCTGGTATGCGGGCCCGATCATCAACCTGGTCATTAACAACACCCGCAATTATGGGGGCGAATTCGTCATTTGTCCCGATGCATACGCCAATGACGGCTTGCTCGACGTGGTGGTGTTCACGGGCCATACGGATTATCTGGCAAAATATGTTCTCGCGTTCCGCAATCAGCCGCGCCGAATCCAGGAGTTGGCCGAACGATTGAACAAGGTTTCTGCTTATGCCCGTGGTCAGCGGATTGAGGTGCGCTTGTCCCGCCCGGAGGCGGCGCAGTATGATGGCGAGGAATGGCCGGCCAGCGACCGGTTTCAAGTCCGGGTGGTGCCCCATGCCCTGCATCTGAAAATCCCCGCGGAACCGGGATAGCGCAAAAATTCCAAGTTCCAAAATCCAAATTCCAAGGAATAGTCAAATTCCAATCGAAAACAAAATAAAGCCTGGTTTTCTTTACGTTTTTTACCTTTGCCTTAATTGGTTGCATTTCCTTGGAATTTGGAACTTGGATTTTGGAATTTTCCATAAACCGTCACCTCGCGTCGGTCGTGATAGAGCTGGCGGATGTGAAACTTGATTCCGGACTGGCTGTGCAGGAACGTTTCGATGGGTTTCAAGGCCGGGTAGGGGTGCTGTTGCGGGAGCTTGACATTGAAGACAAAGCGGCGCATCCAGCCGTGCTCCATCCATTTCCGGATCATACCCAGTGTTTGCCCTGGCGGAATCAACATGTCACTGACCATCCAGTCCAGGGGCAACCAGGCTGGCGGCGGCATGAAGGGGATGCCATTTTCACGCAGATGCGTCAGGCTCCCGCCGGCATTGCCCAGGCTTTTCAGTTTCAAGGGGCCGTTGTCCACTGCCAGCACGCGACACCCCCGCTTGAGAAAGGCATAGCTCCAGCCGCCCGGCGCCGCGCCGAGGTCCACCACACGCTGGCCCGGGGCGGGCGCCGCGCCCATGCGTTCAAAGACCTCTTCGATTTTTAAATACGAGCGTGACGGCGCTTTGGCGTCGAACCGCATGCGATGCACGCCGCCCGGCCGCGCATCGCTGAGCCGGTGGGAGGGCATAACGGTGCCCCAGAGGCCGCCGGGCGTGACGCATATCTGCAGGACCAGGAACGCGTCGGTGGCGTAAAGCGCCTCCGGCTCCCGATAGCGCCGGGAAACGACCGTAAACCGGTCGGCGCAGAAATCGAGCACGGCCCGCCGTACATGGTCAGCGTGTTGAGTTAATGGCTGTGCGCCGTTGGGGTTGGACGCAAACGCATGCAAAGTCCAAGACTTTGTCTGGCTGGAAATTGCAGGCAGGAGCCGGACCACGATCGCGCGTGCCATGGTTTTTAAGGGCTGGTCTTCAAACCAGAGCGCGGCTTCCAGCCGTTGTTGTTCAAAAATAAACGGTGCGGCCAACGGATCAGCGCCAGCCGCCTCGGAGGGAGCGCTGACCACGAGCAGGCCGGCGCCGGGCGCAATGGCCGGCTCTGTAATCGCGCCTTTGACGATCATTTCGTCCCGCAGGATATCCTCGTATCCCTCACGGCAGATCATGATGGTGGGTGCGTTTTCCATGGGTAGCTGCTCAGGTGGATAGGCGGTAGACTGTAGGCTGTTAGGGAATTCGAATGTTTTG
>JBDRSI010000287.1:0-5985 GCA_043825055.1 Verrucomicrobiota bacterium | reverse complement strand
GCCATTCGGGAGAGCTACCGCGCGGTGTTACCCCGGGACCGATATCCGGTGGTGTTTTAATTTCTGGAGCTGGATCCTTCGCTGGTGGATGTCAACGTGCATCCGACCAAACGCGAGGTTCGCTTTTACAATCCCGGCGCGGTTCGTGAAGCCGTGACAGCGGCCGTGCGCCAGGCATTGGCACCTGACGGTGTCAGCGCCTTTGTGCCGCAGTCGGTCCGGCCTGCCCGCAATGCTACGCATAGCGTTGCAGGCGGGCCGTTGGCTCCTTCGGCCGGAGGATTGTTGGGCCGCGATGCGCCCCGCGACGGGCATCCGCCGTTAAAGGGGCTGGAGAGGGTTTCGGCCGGAATGCCGGCTGCACCCGGAACGCCGGGTTCGCTCGAGCGCCGGTTTCCCTATCCCACCCGGCCAGTGCCGCCGCTCGACGCTCAGGCCAGAGATCAGAGGTCAGAAGTCAGCTTGCCCTGCGAAGCCTTGGCGAAGCAGGGAGGTCAGAGGTCGGCAATCAGCAATCAACAATCAGAAATCAGCAATACATCCGCGCTCCCCGCGCAGGCATCCGCGCCCTGGAACTGGTGTCGCATTCTGGGACAGATCGGGGGCCTGTATGTGGTGATGGAGACCGAAGATGGCCTGGCGCTCATGGATCCGCATGCTGCCCATGAGCGCGTATTATATGAGCGCTTTATGGCGCAGGTGACCCAGGGCCGGATTGAAAGCCAGGGCTTGCTGGTGCCCGAGACGGTGGATTTGCCGCCCCGGGATGCCCTGCGGGTGCGCCGTCATCTCGACCTGTTGAAGAAAATGGGATTTGGTATCGCCGAGTTCGGTGGCGATACGTTTGTCGTGGATGCCCTGCCGCTGTGTTTTCAAAGCACAACGTCCCGGGAGCTGCTTACGGACGTGGCGGCCATCCTGGAAACAGCCGGTGAGCGGCGCAGCGCCGATCATCTTCTGGAGGAGCAGGTTGCACAGGCGGCCTGCAAGGCGGCCGTCAAGGCCCATTCGGTCCTGACGCGGGAAGAAATCGAGGATCTGGTGATGCAGTTGACCAAAACCGAAATGCCCTACACGTGCCCGCACGGACGGCCGACAATCATCCATACTTCATTTCAAGAGTTGGCGAAAAAATTCGGCCGGGAGTAAAGCCCCGCTGGCGGGTCTTGGTCTGCAGGTGGCGTTTCAGTCCGTCATAGGCGCGAAGGTAGCGTTCGCGGTCGTTGGCCTTCATCCCCTCGGCCAGTGTTTTCTGAATGTCGCGGAACGGCGCCTCGACCATGCCGAAAAGATGGGCCACATCCTGGAGCAACTGTTCGCCGCCGCGAGCGAAACTGACGACTTCATGCGCCTTGCCGTTGCGGTGCAGGAACTGCCAAAGCGGACTCTTGCGGTCCTTCAAGGCATGCTCGTTTTCCATGATCACGCGGACGGAGTAGAGGTCGAACAAGACCATGCGGATAAAGAGCAGGAACGGTGCTTCCAGCGGCGACGAGTGCGTGGTGTTGGCCGCCAGGGTTCCGTGCTCCACGGCGGACTGAAGGCAATCCAGCGTGGTGTCAATCTGCTGGGCCCGCTGTTTGTAGGGTGCATCGGCCAGGCAGGCGCCAAAGACTTCCGTGGCCTTTTCGAGAAACGCGTCCTGGCGTGCCAGATGGACGGGACGATTAATGTTACAGTTCTTGTTTTTCATAGGTCCCTTGACAAAACCCCCGATCCGCGCGTAAACGCGCAGATCGGGAATGGTTGATGATTTATGGTTAATGGTTGATGCGGCTCAGACGAAACACGCTCGAACCCGGAGCGAAAAGCCGTAGCTTGCGATCCATCAAGGCCCCCTTGAGCTAACGTTATCGATTGAAGATTCGTGGTCCTGTGATAAAGCCCCTGTGGGGCTCGATTCATGAACCATCAACCATTCCCCATTAACCATTAGCCGCGCGTCGTTACGCGCGGATTGGGACAAACGGTCAACGCTTGCAGAGTAGAGTCTTTAATGCCATACTATGACCAGTGTTTCAAGCAAAATCGTGTAACTACTCGGGAAGGTGCCATATCCGAAGATATTTTACCACGGATAGCACGGATTACACTGACGAGGGTTCTGGCCGTCTGACTGTATGACCGTCCCTCTCTTATCCATGCTATCCGGTGGTGAGTATTACATTTTTTTGGCCCTGGACCCTGAGGCCTGAGAAGTGACACGAAAAGGTAATGTCATGCTCGATATTAAACTTATCCGTGAGCGCGAAGCCGAGGTGCGCGCGGCCCTGGCGCGGCGCGGCGCGGCGACCCATCTGGACGCTCTATTGCAAGCCGATCAGAAGCGCCGTTGCCTGGTGACGGACGTGGAATCCCTCAAGCGCCAGCGCAATACGGCGTCGGAAGAGATTGGGAAATTAAAGAAGGCCGGCCAGGATACGGCCGCCAAGCAGGTAGCCGTCAAAGCCGCGGGAGAGCAGATTGCCGCCCTGGATGACCAAGTTCAGCAGGTTGACCAGGAATTGAATTCCCTGTTGTTGATGATTCCAAACACGCCGCATGCCAGTGTGCCGGATGGCAAAAGCGCGGCGGATAACCAGGTAGTGCGCATGCACGGTGCCCCGCAGTCTTTGGCCTTCAAGCCCAAGACACACCTGGAACTGGGCGAAAGCTTAGGTCTTCTGGATTTCGGACGCGCGGCCCGCATGACCGGCGCCGGATTTCCGATGTTCGTCGGCCTGGGCGCCCGGCTTGAGCGCGCGTTGGTCCAGTTTATGCTCGACCTGCATGTCAAGGAACACGGCTACACGGAAGTGTCCACGCCGTTTGTCTGCAATTCAGCCGCCATGACCGGTACGGGGCAGTTGCCGAAGATGGCCGAAGACATGTATTACATCCCCACGGATGACCTCTACCTGATTCCCACCGCCGAGGTGCCGGTCACCAATATTTACCGCGAGGAGATCATTGAGCGTCCGCTGCCGATATACCTGACCGCGTATTCACCCTGTTTCCGGCGCGAGGCCGGTTCGGCCGGCCGCGAAACGCGCGGGCTCATCCGGGTGCACCAGTTTGACAAGGTCGAGATGGTAAAATTCGTGGAGCCGGAAACGTCCTACCAGGAACTGGAATCGCTCGTGGCCAATGCGGAGGACGTGCTCCAGCGCTTGGGCCTGACCTATCGCGTGCTGGCGCTCTGCGCCGGGGACCTTAGCTTTGCGGCGGCCAAGTGTTACGATATCGAGCTCTGGGCGCCCGGCCAGAAGGCGTGGCTGGAAGTATCCTCCTGCAGTAATTTCGAATCCTTCCAGGCGCGCCGCGCCCTCATCCGCTACCGCCCCAAGGCCAAAAAAGCGGACTATGTTCATACCTTAAATGGATCCGGCGTAGCCTTGGCCAGGCTCGTGGTCGTCATCCTCGAAAACGGCCAGACGGCCGATGGTGCCATTAATTTGCCGGAAGCCATCGTGCCGTATATGGGCGGTATTCGCCGCCTGGAGCCCGGGCAAACGGGATCGAAACTTTAAAGCCAGCCAAAGATATTTGAAATTTGTTTACCCGCGAAACACGCGAAATAACGCTAAATGGAAATTAAATCAACTGATTTAGTGAAAATGGTTTTCCCGCAATTTTCTCGCGTACAGCGCGGTAAAAATTACGGGAAAGGTGCAAGCGCTTTGCTCATTTCATTCTCTTTTTCGCGTCAATTCGCGTGTTTCGCGGGCTAATCGCTTATCGGTTCGGCGTTTGCTTCGCTTGCGCTTGATTGTGTCATGTTCCTCCACTCCGTCATCCAAACCATTCGGCGACATAACCTGCTCGCGCGCGGCCAGCACATTCTGGTCGGGGTCTCGGGCGGTGCCGATTCCGTGGCCTTGCTCGCCGTGTTGCGGCGCCTCGCCCCGGCGTGGAAGCTCCGTCTGACGGTTGCCCATCTCAATCATGGAATTCGGGGTCCGGCGGCCGCGGCGGACGCCGCCTTCGTGGCGGATTTAGCCCGCCGCTGGAAATTGGAATTTATCGGTGGTCGGGTTAATGTGCCCGTCCAGGCGCGTCGGCGGGGAATTTCGCTGGAAATGGCCGGGAGAAAAGCACGCTACGGTTTTTTTGCCGAGGCGGCCCGCGCCCATCATTGTGATGCCGTGGCGACGGCCCATACGGCCGATGACCAGGCCGAAACGATCCTGCTGAACCTGGCGCGCGGCGCCGGCGCGGCGGGCCTGGCAGGGATTCCCTATATTGGTCGGCATGGCGCCCTCAATGTCGTGCGACCGCTTCGCGATGTGGGTCGCAAAAGCGTTGAGCGCTTTCTGGCGAGAGGCCGTTTGGCCTGGCGCGAAGACGCCACCAATGCAAACCCCGCCTTTCTGCGCAACCGCGTCCGGCACGAAGTCCTGCCTTTCCTCGAGGAGCGGCTCAATCCCGGAATTCGTCTGGCGCTGTTACGTGCCAGTAACATCCTGACCAGTGAAAACGAATGGTTGGAAATGTTAACTGATCGCTTGTTTGCCGAGTGTCGGGGAGTCGAAGCAGGCTTGGATGCCAATCGGTTGGCCGGCTTTCCGGTGGCCGCCCGGCGGCGGGTGTTGCGACGCTGGCTGGAAACCGGTGGGTTCGATATGGAAATGCTGAGTTTTGATGTGATTGAGCGCCTTGACAATTTGGTCACCGATCGTCGCGGCGGGCGCGCGATGACACTGCCTGGGGGCGGGCTGGTTCGCCGGTCGGGGGGTGTCCTAACATTGTCCCAGCGGGACAATCCATCCGCACAGGCATTTTGCGTGCGCCTTGCTGTGCCGGGGCAGACTCTGTTGCCGAAGCAGGGGGTTCGGATTACGACGCGCATTGGACCCGGGATTGTGAAAGAGCGTCCGGCGCCGGTCGGTGCATTGCCGGCGCGCGCCTCGCTTTCGCTACGGGCCTGGCGCAAGCGGCGTCTGCTGGCGCGCTCATGGAAACCTGGGGACCGCATGCGGCCGCTGGGTATGCAAGGGACTAAAAAACTGCAGGACATCTTCAGTGACGGCAAGGTGCCGCCAACCTTGCGGCATAGATTGCCGGTCATTGAATGCCAGGGTGAGATTGTCTGGATTCCAGGGTTCAGGATTGCCCAAGGCTGGCAGGTGCGTCCGGACGAACCCTCGGCCCTGCAACTTGTGATGGATGCGTGATCCCCCTTGGCCGTTTTCCATGGGTTGCCAAGGTTAGGCGCTTTTGATAGTGTTATAAAAAACGAAACCCGCCTTCGTTAAATTTTCGGCGGGTATGGCCGCTTTTTATCGCCGCGGGAATTATTTTATGGACAATCCAAATCAGCCGAATAAAAATCCCATTCCGCGAAAGCCGGATGATGACCGCACCAAAAACATTATGCGTAACATGGGGTTATGGCTCCTGTTGCCTATCCTGCTCCTGTTTGTCTTTAACTTTTTTCAGAACGGCCGCGAGGTGATTGAAGCAATCCAGTACAACCCGAACTTCGTCAGCCTGGTGGAAAATAAAAAAATCCGCAAGTGCGAGATTGTCACCGAACTTTCCGGTGCCCAGTTCATTCGCGGCGATATGACCGACATGGACCCGAAGTCAGGCAAGAGCCGGAAGTTCAAGGTGGATATCGTGGTTACCGACGGCCTGCCGGCCTGGCTGATGAAAAACGGCGTGCCGTTTTCGTTCAGCCGTCAGAAAATCGATTTTTGGCAAATCCTGCAGGGCGCCTTGCCGTTTCTCCTGGTTCTGGGTCTCCTGTATTTCCTGGTAATGCGGCAGATCCGATCAGTCGGCCATGGCGCCATGAGTTTCGGGAAAAGCCGCGCCCGCCTGCTGGCACGGGACCATAACAAAATTACCTTTGCGGAAGTGGCGGGCGTGGAAGAAGCCAAGGAAGAAGTCGAGGAAATTGTCGAATTCCTTAAAGACCCCAAAAAATTCCAGACCCTGGGCGGTCATATGCCCAAGGGCGTCTTGCTGATGGGGCCGCCGGGCACCGGAAAAACGCTTCTGGCC